>JBAYTV010000012.1:0-12171 GCA_041675405.1 Sideroxydans sp.
CGCAACCTCGTAAATCAGCTGGAAAACCAATAGTCGCAAACGACGAAAAGTACTCTCTAGCCGCTTAACCGGTTAGACCTCACACCCTGCTGTCCATGGAGGGGCTCAAGGCAGTAATGCCGCGATGAGTGAGGTCATCTACATGGAATCGTGTCGTGCAGGGTCACTTTGTACGAAGCTAAAACTAAGGTGGCTCGTCCTGTAGCAGCCTGTCGGTTGGCGTCTGCGGGATAAAATCAAATAACTAGACTAAGTATGTAGAACTGCCTGTAGAGGGCTTGCGGACGGGGGTTCAATTCCCCCCATCTCCACCAACAAATAAAAACGACACCCGCGCGGTGTCGTTTTTATTTATTGCATTGAAGTTGCGCGGGAATTAAATCGCCGTCCGGTACGGACGGGGGGGCGAAGGGCGTTAAGCCAACAGCACCTGCGTGCTGTTGGTAGCCCATAGCGGCAATCGCATGCGGATGATTGCGCGGCCTGCAAGGCCAATTCCCTCTCCGCTATACCCATCAATAAACCAGCCTCGCTGTATCGAAGCTGTTTTGTGATGTCACAATCAAACTCGCCGAATCAATTGAACCCTCTGCACGATAACGGTATAGTCCGCCAACTCTTTCCCGATGCACGAACATGGCAGCCCACGACGCCCCAGAACACAAACTGAAACTGTCCGAAGTGCTGGATATGTTGGTCGGCGACAAGATGATCGACCGAGACGATGCCGATGCCTTGATCGCCGAGCGTCGCATCCATCGCAATGATGGCCATCCTCTGGTCGTCATCGCTGAAAGAGCTTGGAAATCCAAGCTCAGTCCACACCGAACGCTCAGCCTAGATAGCCTGACCGAATGGATGGCGAAACGTGTAGGGTTAGAGTATCTCCACATCGACCCGATCAAGGTCGATTTCTCCAATCTCACCGATCTGATGTCGATCGACTACGCCAATCGTTTCGCCATCATGCCTATCCGTATCGATGGAAGCGACCTTGTCGTAGCGACTGCCGAACCTTTTCTGCGTGATTGGGAAAGCACGGTACAGCACACATCGCGCAAAAACATCCGCCGCGTGTTCGCCTCCCCCACCGACATCAGCCGTTATCTGGTGGAGTTCTACAACCTCGCACGCTCGGTGAAGAGTGCGACTAAGGACACCCCTAATTCTTCCAACCTTGCCTCGTTCGAACAGCTAGTCGAACTCGGCAAGACCAACAAACAGTTCGATGCCAACGATCAGCACATCGTGCACATCGTGGATTGGTTGTGGCAATACGCATTCGACCAACGCGCGTCTGACATCCACATCGAACCGCGTCGCGATCTCGGTCTGGTGCGCTTCCGCATCGACGGCGTCTTACATCAGGTACATCAACTGCCGATGTCAGTGGTCACCGCGATGACCAGCCGTATCAAGTTGCTTGGTCGTATGGACTTGATGGAGAAGCGTCGTCCGCAGGACGGGCGCATCAAGACCCGCACCGAAGTTGGACAAGAGATCGAGTTGCGCCTCTCCACCTTGCCTACTGCTTTCGGCGAGAAGTTGGTCATGCGTATCTTCGACCCCGAAGTATTGGTGCGCGATTTCTCCGAACTGGGTTTTTCTGACGATGACAGCGCGCGCTGGCATCAGATGACCGCCAAGCCCAACGGCATCATCCTCGTCACCGGCCCGACCGGTTCGGGTAAGACGACCACGCTGTATTCCACGCTCAAGAGCCTCGCCACACCGGAAGTGAACGTGTGCACGCTGGAAGACCCGATCGAGATGGTCGAGCCTTCGTTCAACCAGATGCAGATCCAGCAGGGCATCGACCTGAGCTTCGCCGACGGCGTGCGTGCGCTGATGCGGCAAGACCCGGACATCATCATGGTAGGTGAGATACGCGACCTAGAGACTGCCGATATGGCGATCCAAGCCGCCCTCACCGGCCATTTGGTGCTTTCCACCCTGCACACCAACGATGCACCTGCAGCCATCACGCGTCTGCTCGACCTAGGTGTGCCGTCCTATCTTCTGAATGCGACCTTGCTGGGCATCATGGCGCAACGCTTGGTACGCACGCTGTGCCCGCACTGCAAACAGCCGCACCCCATGAGCGAGAGCGACAACGAGCTTTGGGACAATCTGGTCGCTCCGTGGAAAGCAGCTCGCCCCACGCAACTGCAACGTCCAGTAGGTTGCCTGGAATGCCGCATGACAGGCTACGCAGGGCGTATCGGCATCTATGAGATTCTGCTCATGTCGCCTGCGTTGCGTAAAGTCATCAACACCGAAACCGACATCGCCGCATTGCGTGAACAGGCCAGCCGCGAAGGTATGAAGCCACTGCGCATCTCGGGTGCGCAAAAGGTCGCCGCTGGACTCACCACATTAGAAGAAGTCATCAAGACCGCTCCACCGCCTGACCAAAGTTAATTATTCATCTTAAGGAAGACAGCATGACCACATTGAATTCTCTCAATCAACAATTCGGTATCGCCGGCCACCTGCAATTCATCGAAGTCGATGGCGGCCTCACCTTCGCTGAGATCAGCAACGCACACGCGACTGCCAGCATCGCCCTGCAAGGCGCACACATCGCCACCTTCCAACCCAAAGGTGAAGAGCCTATCATCTGGCTGTCCAAGCTCGCCAAGTTCATTCCGGGAAAATCCATCCGTGGCGGCGTGCCTGTGTGCTGGCCATGGTTCGGACCTCACGCGACTGACAGCAAGCTACCCGGCCACGGTTATGCGCGCACCGTGATGTGGGAAGTGCAAGAGACCAAGGCATTGGCCGATGGCTCTACCTTCATCCGCTTCGGCCTCATCGAGAACGAGACCACCAAAGCACAATGGCCGCACGCTTCTACCGTGCAACTGGAAGCCACCGTTGGCAAGGCATTGAAGGTTGAGTTAGTAACGAAAAATACAGGCAGCGCCGCATTCCAACTGGGTGAAGCACTGCATACCTACTTCCACATCAGCGATGTCGGCAACATGACCATCCGTGGTTTGGAAGGATGTGAGTACATCGACAAAGTCGGCGAAACGACTCGCCGCACACAGCAAGGCGGCATCGTCATCGAAAGCGAAGTGGATCGCGTGTACGTGAACACCACCGCTGATTGCGTCATCGAAGACAAAGGCCTGAAGCGCGCCATCCGTATCGCCAAGACTGGCAGCAAATCAGCGGTGGTGTGGAACCCGTGGACAGAGAAGGCCGACAAGATGGGAGACTTTGGCCCGCAAGGTCATCGCGGCATGGTGTGCGTGGAAAGCGGTAACGCCTTCGACAACGTCATCACCGTGCAAGCAGGCGAGACCCATCGCTTGGTCGCGGTGTATAGCTCAGAGAAACTGTAACTTCCCCACGTCATTCCCGCGCAGGCGGGAATCCAGTCTTTTTATTTAACTAGATTCCCGCCTGCGCGGGAATGACGGACGAAAAAATAGCCGCTTCTCAGCGGCTATTTTTTTGCATCAACGAACTTAGATCAGTTTGCGCGTTTCTTGAACTCGTTAGTGCGTGTATCGATCTCGATCTTGTCGCCGATCTCGATGAACGCGGCCACCGGCAATTCGAAACCAGAACCTACCAACTTAGCTGGCTTCATCACCTTGCCGGACGTATCGCCACGTACGGCGGGCTCTGTGTACTCTACTTCACGCACGATGGTATTTGGCAACTCGACAGAGATCGCCTTGCCGTCGTAGAACACCACTTCGCAGATGTCTTCCATGCCGTCAGTCAGGTAGTTCACGACGTCGCCGACGTTTTCCTTTTCCACTTCGTACTGGTTGTACTCGGTATCCATGAACACGAACATCGGGTCAGCGAAGTAAGTGTAGGTGCATTCTTTTTTGTCGAGAATGATCTGTTCGAACTTGTCGTCCGCCGCGTAAACCGTTTCCTTCGCAGAGTCAGTCAGCAGATTCTTCATCTTCATCTTCACGACAGAACCGTTACGGCCAGAGCGGCTGTATTCGGCCTTCAGGATAACCATTGGCTCGCCGCCCACATTAATCACGTTACCGGCGCGGAGGTCTTGTGCGATTTTCATAATATGTCTGCCTTAAAGCTGGATTTTGAAGGCGCGGATTCTATTCAGTTCGGCGCAAAAAATCCAGCAAATTCAATGCAAGGCTGTTCTTAGATAACCGCTGCGCCCATTCCGCACCATGTTTAGCCAAGCCCCCGCGCTGTGCCACAAAGTCTCGCCACGCCGTGGCAACGCCCTGCCCGCCGTTCCAAGATAGCCACATAGTCTGGACTGCCTGCGCCGTTTCCTCTGGCAGACCCGCCGTATAAAGCCGCCGCAACGCCTCCAACTTCTCCAGATGCACCCCGTCATGCTGCGGATAGATATGCCAGATGAAAGGCTTCCCCGCCCATTGGGCGCGCACACAAGAATCCTCACCGCGCACGAAATTAATGTCACACGCCCACAACAGCAGGTCGTACTGCTCCTGCTCCACAAAGGGCAATACATGCACGCGCAGATTGCCGCGTTGCCACACCTCACCCGCAAAATCCCCGTTCGTCCTGAGCTTGTCGAAGGATAAATGGGCTTCGACAAGCTCAGCCCGAACGGCATTTTGTTCTTTCGCTACAACTTTTTCAAAGAAAGCTGCCACCTGCGGCAAAGCCTTACCTTCAGGCAACAGGCAGGTCACAAGATGCGGACCCAGTTCCCATGCAGAGAGCAGCGCTTCCATCGCCTCGTTCTCGTAGCCGAACAAAGACACGCGCAATTCGCCTTCGACGCGCAGCGGCACACCCAACCTCTGCCAAAACTCCCTCTCCCCACGGGGGAGGGCTGGGGTGGGGGAGATTTTCGCCGAGGCATCGGACTGGAACGCATCGCGCCGCTCCAACAAATCGCGCTCCAACAACAGACCTCCCGTCTTTGCAGTGAAGCCGGGAAAGAAGAAATATTTGGAGAGCGCTAAGGTCGGATGCGGCGAAGGCAGTTGATGGCAACCCTCTACCCACTCTTCCGCAGAGAGATATTCGAGATTGATCCAAACAGGTTTGCGCTCACGTGCCGCCATTGCTTCGATGTATGCCTGCGGCAACTTGCAAGCGAACGCTTCTATCACCAAGTCGGTAGGTTTGATAGCGGGAAACTCAGAACCCCAATGATTGATCTCCACCCCACGACAAACCTGCACCCCCAACTCCACATCCAGTTCAGGGCACAACTTGCCAAAGCTGCGCAGATCATCCACCCACAGCCGCACCTGCAAACCCTGCTCATTCGCCAACTGCCGAGCCAATCGCCAGCACACGCCGATGTCGCCGTAGTTATCGACGACGGTACAAAAGATGTCACAGGATTTAGATTGCATGCGACATTCCAAAAGTTGGAATGAACATCAATTTAAGAGGATGGAAAAACAATTCTAGCTTGCCCCCTTTAGTTGGTTTTCAATACCCAACTTCCCGTTGATGTCGTAACGCAAGGATGATTGCTATCTGCCCATCGAAACGGTACAGGATGAGGTAGCCAGCACTTCCGAAGGCTATCGGCCATTCTCTGTACTCGGGCTCCATATCCTCGATGGGGCGACCTACTTCGGGGTGTTGTACAAGGATGGTGACACTTTGACGTATTGCTTTGACTGCTTCTTTTGCAGCCAGCGGATTTTTAGATTCCAAAAAGCGGTAGACGCGGTGCACGTCTGCTAGTGCCTGGGGTGCCCAGATTACACGTGACATGCAGGCATCTTCCCGTCTTGGCCTTGTTCCAGTTTAGCCAACCACGCATCCGCTTCGTCATGCGTCACATGCAAACCGGTGGCTTGGTATTCTTCCCACGCCCGAATTCCGTATTGTCTAAAAGCTTCTCGCTTTTCTTCGCGTTCGACATATTCGTTTATTGCATCAAGCATGATCCGATGCGGAGTACGGTGGCGCGCATCGGCTAGTAGCTTGATGCGGTCTTTGATCCCTTGATCGACTTTGAGTGTAGTCGTGCTAAGCGTGGTGGCAACCATATTCCCTCCCCATTAAATGCAAAGGTGTTACTTGGTGTCACTTTACATCAAACAGTCTGCTGTTCCAACACAAAACTGCCTTGCCCAAGCTGTCCCAAGCGTGTTGCCAACACGGGCATCACTTCCTGCAAGGTGGCATACAAGGTCCAAGGAGGATTGATGACGAACATGCCACTGCCGTGCATGCCGAAGCCGTCTTCATCGGGGGTGTGGACAGTCAGGGCAACATGCAACCAGCTCTTCACGTCTAACTGTTTCAATTTCTCGGGAAGTTGCTCGGATTCACTACGTTGCAACTGCGGATACCACACCGCATAGATACCGTTCGAGAAGCGTTTCAAGCCTTCTTGTAGCGCAGTCACCACGCGCTGGTAATCCTGCTTCTCTTCGTAAGGCGGGTCGATGAGTACAAGTCCTCTGCGTGGCGGCGGCGGCAACAGGGCTTTGAGCGCACCGAATCCATCCGTTTTTTGCATCAACACGTGCGTGCCGTGCTCGGCAAAATTCTCCTCAAGGATGGCGTGATCGGTGGGGTGTAATTCGAACAGGCGCATACGGTCTTGATCGCGCATGGCATGCAGCGTGACCAAGGGAGAACCGGGATACAGCTTCAACACGCCGTCTGGGTTGAAGTGTTTGACCATGCGCACGTACTCCGCCAACGCTTCTGGCAGGTCATCGGCGTCCCACAGACGCGCGATACCACTCTTGTACTCGGCGTTCTTCTCGGCGTACTCACTATCCAATTCATAACACCCCGCACCCGCGTGGGTGTCGATGTACCAATAGGGCTTGTCTTTCTGCGCGAGGTAACGCAGTAGCTCCAACTCAACGAAATGCTTCAACACGTCGGCGTGGTTGCCTGCGTGAAAAGCGTGGCGATAACTCAACATAAGGATTCTCTCAAAAATCTAACAACTACAGTTTTCCACAAAAGACACGAAAAGCACGAACAACTTCACATACCCAACCTTTCGTGCTTTTCGTGTCTTTTGTGGACAGTTACTTTGACTTACTCTGCATGCAAAGCCTCGACAGGATCAAGCCTTGCTGCGCGCATGGCAGGTGCGACACCCGCCGCTAGGCCGATCGTGACTGCCGTCAATTCTGCCAGCACGGCGTACAACCAAGGCGTGTGAACCGGCAGTGCGGGGATGAGCAGATGCAATCCCTGTGCGATGCCGACGCCGATGAGCAAACCCATGATGCCGCCCAAGGCGGAGAGCATGATAGCTTCACCGAGGAACAACATCAGCACCTGATTCTCGCGTGCGCCCAGTGCGCGTAGCAAACCGATCTCGGCGGTACGTTCGGTGACGGCCATGGTCATGATGGTGAGGATGCCAACCGCACCGACCAGTAGTGAGATACCGCCCAATGCCGCAACAGCGAAGGTGAGCACGTTCAACACCGAGCCCAATACTTCGAGCGCTTCCTCCTGCGAGATGAGGGTGAAGTCCTCGCGTCCATGTCTTTCGATGAGGCGTTGCGACACGAGTTTCTTCACCTCATTCGCATCGATGCTCGGACGATAGCTGACGTTGATCTCCATTAATCCCGGACGGTTCAACAACTCCATCGCACGCGCGGCGGGGATGTACACCGCATCATCGAGGTCCATCCCCAACACCTGTCCCTTGGGCTCCATCACCCCAATGACGCGGTAACGCTGACCACCGACGCGCAGATATTCACCTAAAGGGTTCTGCCCTGCGAAGAGTTCTTGGCGCACCTTTGCCCCCAGCACGACGAATGCGCGTGCCTGCTCGTCGTCGGCGTCAGGCCAGAATGTGCCGCTCTGCACCTTCATGGTGAAGGCTTGGGCGAACTCACGGCCCTCGCCGAACACCGTCGTACGCCGCGTCTTACCATTGAACTTCAATTCAGCATTACCCATCACTGAAGGGTTCACACTCTCGACATACGGCAGACGACGTAAGGCATCTGCGTCTTCCAAAGAGAGCTGGCGGGACGAACCGAACACGCCGACGTTACTACCCTGCGTCTGCGTCTTGCCTGGCTGGATAGAAATGATATTCGTACCGAATTGCGAGAACTCTTGCAGCACGAACTGGTGCAAGCCTTCACCGATGGAGGTGAGCAAGATGACCGCCGCGATGCCGATGGCGATACCCAGACCCGTGAGGAAACTGCGCATCCGCGATGCAAGGAAACTGGAAGTGGTGAGCGTGAGGAAATCGCGGTAGTACATGGCATCGTCATTCCCGCGCAGGCGGGAATCCAGTCAATTGAAACAAACTTGCGAAGCAAGACAAAACCAAAATGCATTTTGAATAACGGCACTGGATTCCCGCTTTCGCGGGAATGACGGAATTTATAAATTGGAGATTCATCATCATCTCCCTGCCAACGCCGCCACGGGATCAAGCCGAGCTGCACGCCGTGCCGGCCACACGCTGAACAAGATGCCCGTACCGAGCGCCGTACCACATGCCGCGATGACTGCCCACCATGGTGGCGAGACAGGCAAGCTGGGATAGACCTGCCCGATGATGGTGCTACCCACATAGCCAAGCACCAAACCTGCGATGCTGCCGATGCTCGAAAGCAAGGCAGCTTCCGCAAAGAACAAAGAGCGTATCTGTTTTGGTGGTGCACCCAATGCCTTGAGCAAACCGATCTCTTTCACACGCTGCGCCACCGCGATGAGCATGACATTCATGATGAGCACCCCTGCCACCGCCAGACTTATGGCGGCGATGCCTCCAACCGCCATGGTGAGTGCAGAGAGGATACGATCGAAGGTGGCAAGCACAGCATCCTGCGTGATCACGGTGACATCCTTCTCTCCCGCATGACGCTGGAACATGATGGCTTCGGCATCACTTTTCGCTTGCTCGATGGAGTCTCGATTCTTGGCTTCGATGAGGACGCGGAACAAACCGGAGGTATTGAACAGTTGGTGGGCAGAAGCGACGGGGATGATGACCAACTCATCGGTACGCATGCCCATAGATTCCCCCTGTGCAGACAACACACCGATGACGCGGAAACGCCTATCCCCCAGTCGCACCCACTGCCCCACGGCTTGCTCGTTGCCGAATAGTTCCTGCCTCATCTGATTACCCAGCACGCACACCGAGGCACTTTCATGGATGTCGCCTGCGGGGAGGAATCTACCGATGCCCATGCTCATGTGACGCACTTCGAGCAGATCGAAGGTGGAGCCCAACACCACCACATCGCGGTTCAGCGCATCGCGCGACAAAGTGGCGGAGCCGACCGTGAGCGGCGCGATACGTTTGACGGCACGACTGGCGGCAATGGCTTCCGCATCATCCAGCGTGATCTCTTTGGGGATCTGACCGACCAACATGCCGGGACCAAGTCCGGCTGTTTCAGTACGCCCCGGCAACACGATGACGAGGTTGGTGCCCAATGATGCGAACTGATCCACCACGTAGCGGCGTGCGCCCTCGCCCAGTGCGGTGAGTACCACCACCGATGCCACGCCGATGGACATGGCGAGGATCATCAGCAAGGTACGTGTGGGACTTCCCCGCAGACTACCGGACGCGAACAGCAGGGTATCGGTGAGCTTCATATCAACCGTTCCTTCCCCCTGCAAGGGGGAGGGGATGTTGGGCGTATTGAGTCAGTTGGTTTTTTCATACAACATTCATCTCGTCGGAACGAATGGCACCGTCCAGCATGTGGATCTGCCGATGGGCACGCGCACCGATCTCGGCGTCATGCGTCACTACCACTAGCGTGATGCCCTGCTCCAACAAACCTTCCAGTAACTTGAGCACTTCCCATCCTGTGGTGCGATCCAAGTTCCCCGTCGGCTCATCCGCCAACAGCACCGATGGCTTCATCACCGTCGCGCGCGCGATGGCGACACGTTGGCGCTGGCCACCGGAGAGTTGATCGGGTCTATGGTCTGCACGTGCGGCCAATCCGTAGTTCTGCATCAAGACCTCGACACGTTGCTTGCGTTCTTCAACAGGAATGCCCGCCAGGATCATCGGCAATTCGACGTTCTGCGCCGCAGTGAGGCGCGGGACAAGATGGAAGGCTTGAAACACGAAGCCAATCTTCTCTCTGCGTACTTGAGCTTGCTGCTCGTCAGTCAGGTCAGTGACGTTACCGCCATCCAATAGATAGGTACCCGATGACGGCCTATCGAGCAGACCGAGCAGATTGAGCAAGGTGGATTTGCCAGAACCGGAAGGTCCCATGACGGAGATGTATTCGCCCGCATCCAGTCGCAAGTTGATATCGCGCAATGCGGAGACTTGTTGATCACCGACGGTGAAGCTACGACTGACTTTCTGTAGTTCGATCATGCTTCACACCTTGAGTAACAAATAACCGTTCGTGGTGTACCCGCGAGGAGTAGGCCGTGCCTGTACGGGGCATACACCCCAACAGCACACGCACAGCTTGTCGAACCATCCAGCACGGTACGTGATGGACTGCCCGCTGCGTACCGCATCGGATGGTTCGATACGGCCTGCGGCCAGCTCACCACGAACGGAAAGGGATTCATTTCGCTGATTTGGTTTCTTCTTGGATAACCTTGGCCCCCGCCCTCACGCCTGCTCTATCCAAAGACGACACCACTTGATCGCCTTCCGACAAGCCAGACAAAACTTCGGCGAACTCCCAGTTGGAAAGCCCGGTCGTAAGTTTGCGTTCTTCCAGCACACCGTCCTTAAGCAGTAGGACGCGGTTGCCTTCGAGCAAGGTCTGTGTCGGAACACGCAACACTTGAGGACGTGCGTCATACACGATCTCAACATCGGCGCTGTAGCCCACCAACAGATTCTCTTCCTGCGCCAACTTGTCGAATTCGACCTCGACCTCGACGGTGCGCGCCTGCTTCTCTAGGTCGAGCACATAAGGCGCGATGCGACGCACTTTGCCCGCAAAACTACGCCCTTTTATAGCATCAAGAGTGATGCGACTACTTTGGCCTATCTTGAGTTTGGCCGCATCCACCTCGTCAATGGGCGCGCTCACATAGAGACAGCTATCGTCGATGAGGTCGATGGCGGGGATGGTCAGGATGCCGGGAGGCGACGGCGTGGCATATTCACCCAATTCACCGCTGATGTCGGCCACCACACCATCGAAAGGTGCACGCAAGGTCATGCGTTGCAAGCTGGCTTGCGCCATCGTGATGCGCGACTTGCTTTGGTCGATATCGCCCTTCGCAGAATTACACGATGCTTTGCGCGCTGCCGCTTCACTCATCGCCTTGTCCAACATCTGCACTGAGATGAAACCCTTGTCGCGCAACTCTTGTGAACGCTTTGCATCACGCTCTGCCGCCTCTGCCAAGCCGCACACCTCTTGCACGCGACTCTGTGAGACCTTCAATTGTTCTTGTGCAAGTCCTTCTTGTGCATGCAGGTCGTCGTCCCACAGCTCCAGCAATATCTGTCCTTTACTGACACGCTCGCCTTTCTTCACCCGTAACTTGGCGATCTGTCCGCCGGCGGGTGGCGACATCTTGGCGCGACGGCATGCCTTCACCGTGCCCGCGCGCGTGTTGCTCACCGCAGCTTCGACATCACCGCGTTCTATCTTTTGCAAGGTAACGGGAATCGGCTTGGCGCTGCCAAAAACAACGAATGCAATGGCGACCAGCACAACCACAATGACAGCAATGGTGGTCTTTTTGTATTTGGAGAAGGTGCTACTAAGTTGCGGGGAAGTCATTGTTGCTCCTGACTGTTCGCTAAGATTTCGCGAAAAATGGTGCCGATGAGGGGAATCGAACCTCTGACCTACGCGTTACGAGTGCGTTGCTCTACCAACTGAGCTACATCGGCCTACTGCTTGGAATTATATGCGTGCGGAGGACACTCGGGCAACGCTTAACGCCAGCGATAAGCGCTTACATCGAACGGTTGCGGCGTGCCATCCATCTCATTCAACAGCACTTCCACACTGGCTGGTGACATAGTGACACCGTAGCGGAAGTGACCGCTGTTGATGAATAGATTCTGCAGATTCGGATGCCGACCGATGGTAGGGATGTTGCCCGGCGAAGCGGGACGCAACCCCGACCAATGTTGGATGATGGGCATATCCTTCAAGCTTGGCAGCACATTGGTGGCACGTTGCAACAAACTATCGCTCACTTCTTCTGTAGTCGATTTATCAAAACCCACATCTTCCAAGGTGCTACCGACCAACAGGTGTCCATCTTTGCGAG
>JBAYTV010000013.1:0-12121 GCA_041675405.1 Sideroxydans sp.
CGTTAGCCGTCAGGTTAAAGATGAGTGTGTCGCCCTGCTGTTGGATATCGAGCACAGCGAGATTCTTCACCGGCGTCTTGGCTTGGCACTGGGAAGAACGGAAAGCGCTGAAGTCATGTTCACCCAACAGATACTGCGCTGCTTCGCGCATCGCCGCCACATCCAACGGAGCGTGGAACCAACCTACTTTGGCGTGATGTACAGCGCTACGTGACGGGCGATTAATGAGCACATATTGGTAGCTGCGCGCTTGCGCCGAGAAACGTGCATGGAACTCATCTGGAACGGGATGCGCCCACAGCACGGCGATATCTTTGCGCAACAAGGCATTCGTGCCGCGCACCCAAGCAGACAGTGGCCTATCGATGTTCGTGTCGAAGTGGATGACTTGTTCCAATGCATGCACGCCCGTGTCGGTTCGGCCTGCGGCGATGATCTCGATACGTTCACACGCCACACCACTCAAGGCCGCTTGCAATGCATCCTGCACGTTGGGTACGTCGGGCTGGCTCTGCCATCCGTTGTAGCGACTGCCGTCGTATTCCACGCCAAGCGCGATCCTCATCGCCATACTCCTATCATCAAGACCGCACATGCCAGTAGAACGAATACATCTACAAGTTTGAAGGCGTGAACGTCAAGTTCGATATGCGATGTAGCAGATGCGTTCGGCTGCAGAGCATCGCCAATGGTCATACGCCAATCACTCGCCGTGTCACGCATCGCCGATTCCGCATTCTCCAGCGTCAACGCCAGACGCACTGCAAAACGCTCACGCGACAGGCCGAACCAAACCAGCGGGTACATCAAACTATACAAGCCGCTGATCAATCGGGTCTGTGGCAATAACGCCAACAAGATCGCAAGAGCCGCCAATACGCTCAACAGCCTACCCAACTGCGTCGCACCATCCGACAAACCTTCCCACGTGGGCGACAACGCTCCAAACTGGGAGAGCACCGCGACACCTGGCGTGGTGTAGGCATAGATCAAGAGCAGGACGATCATGATCCAACGTGTGCGCCTCATCAGACTCGACATCTGCTCCGCACACAACGCTATCGCCAGCGCGATCAAAAAGGCACAAGCGACCAGCAACACGAATCCCTGCAAGCGTTGCACAAACAATGCAAGCATGATCCAAACAAGTATCTGTACAGCAGGATGGGGAGCGTATCTCATGGTTTTAAAATGAAAACGGCAGCCTAGATGGCTGCCGTTTCCTTAGCGTGCATGGTTCACAGCTGCTGCATCATCGCTTCCGCACTTGCGCGTTGCTCAGTATCGCCATCGCGCAACACTTCTTCCAAAATCTCTTTCGCACCAGCGGCATCACCCATCTCTTGGTAAGCCTTGGCCAGATCGAGCTTGGTCGCCACTTCCTGCCAATGCTCATCTTTGTTCTCACTCGTTGCCGCCACAGGAGCGATATTGCCCAGATTCAGGCTGATATCGCCCAAGCCGATATCCACAGGGGCCGACTCTTTAACACTCGCAGGCGCTTTGAAGTCTGTAGGGAAATCTAGCGTGAAAGCCAAACCACCTTCATCCGCTGGCGCTGCTACTGGCTTTTCAGCCGCAGGTGCACTGGCATGCGTGGTGGTCACATCGAAGATCAGATCATCTACGTTGTCTGCCGGTGCCTTTGAAGCGTTTGCAGCGGCGCTTTGTGCAGGGATGCCAGGATGGGTAGAAGTGACGTCGAACACCATCTCATCCAGATTCATTCCAGAGCTTGCAGCCTCAGTTTCAACCGCTGGGATGCCGGGATGTGTCCCAGTGACATCGAAATCCATCGGCGTCTCTTGCGCTGCGCGTAACTCGCTTGCGGAGAGGATGGTCGTACTTTCATTCGAAGGTGTTTCAATAACTACAGTACCTTGGAAATCCGGAGCGGCTTGAACTGTCGCTGCTGGAGCGCCGAATCCCAGATCGAAGTCGACCGAAGGTTGGGCAGCCTCTGATGGCTGTTCTACCGCTGGAGTAACGGCGACTCCATCACCGCCATACAAAGGATTGCTTGGCTCCAAAGCCAGCCCCATGGCAGCGACTTGCGACCATGCCGCTTCATCTCCAGACTCCTTGATGGCCTTCGCATGGGTGAAGAACGAATTGGTATCTTTACGAGCCACGTAGATAGACAACAACTTGAGACGTACCGGAATGTTGTTCGGATTCGACTTGAGCGCTTCGGTTAGAACCTCTTCGGCTTGAACGTCGCGACCAAAGGTCAAGAACAGATCTGCCTCACCGATTGGATCTACTTCATCAGAATTGATCTGAGCGGTGGGTTCTGTATTTGCCGACTGTGTGAAATCACCAGTGTCGGGAGATGGCATCACAGGGGCGGCGATGCGACCAGTCGCCCCACCGATATCTTCCGCGACAGATTGATCTTCTTCTTTTTCTTTACCGCCAGATTTCTTGTTGCGGCGAGTCAACATGAACCCAACACCGCCCAAAGCGAGCAGACCTGCAGCACCAGCGGCCAGCATGATCGGATCATCCAACAAAGAAGCTTGTTCCACGACTTTAGGTTCCGGCGCAACGACCTTAGGTTTCACCACAGCAGGTGCGCTCGCAGCTAACGCTGCCGATGCTGAAGTGGCACTCGCCGAAGCAGCGGCTGTTTCAGCTTGCTTCTTCATCTCTGCCACAAGTTGCAGGTCTTTTACATTCTTCTCCAACATTGCAGTACGGTCTTGCGCCTCTTTCAATGCCTTGTTCTTAGCGATGGATTCTTCCTCTTTCGCATTGGCTTTCTCTTGCGCAGATGCCTTGCCGCCACCGGCGGCCTTATCGCCTGGCGCTTCACCTTTGGACAACTTCAACACTTCTTTGGCAGGTGTCTTGCTGGTTGCACTTTCCGCTACTGCCGTATTGATCTTGCCAGACGACGCCTGTTTTGCCGTGTCGCTAGCTGCCTCAGTTTTTACTGCCGCGAGTTGCTGACGATAGACGTTCCAATCCGCTACTTGAGCGCGAACCTCTTTCACAGCATCCGCTTGCTGGACAGCATCAAGGTCGCTCGCATCTGGCAAGCGGATGATCTTGCCTGTCTTCAAACGATTCATGTTCTTGCTAACGAACGCATCGGGATTAGCGCGATACAAAGCGACCAACATACGTTCCAAGCTCACATCAGCAGGTTTGTTCTTGAGCGCGATCTTGCTCAATGTGTCGCCGCGCACAACGGTCAAAGGTTTTGCTTCAGGCTCAGCGACTGGGATAGCTTCTTCTTTACTCAAAGCATCTGCAGCGGGCGCTGGTGAAGCTTCAACGGGTGCTTGCTCAGAAACTGGAACAGACTGTTCTGCCGGTGCCATCGCTTCTGGCTGGATTGGTGCTTGTTGGGCTACCTCTACTGGCGCAGGAGCGACTTGCTCAGACTGTGTCTCTACTGGCGCGGCAGGTTGAGTGATGACTGGCGCAGGCTCGACTGCAACTGGGTCAGCAGGCGTCTCTGGAACGACAGGAGCCATAACCACCGGTGCTATGGTCTGCACTGGCGCTGGCAGTGGTTCTTGAACCTTGAAATCAACAGGGTCAAGCAAGAAGGTGTATTCGCGTAACAGCTTGCCTGAAGACCAAGTGACCTCGACCAACAAGGTCACAAAGGGATCATTGACGGGCTGAGATGTAGTCAGCTTGACAGAAGGTCTGCCACTGTCGCGATTGACGACTTCGAATTTTAGTTTGGGTAGTGAATAGGGATAATCTACGCCTGCACTCTTGAATGCATCGGGGGAAGCCAATTTGGCAGATATGCTGGAAATGTCAGCTTTGTCGACGGACACAAGCTCGATCTCTGCCTTGAGGGGTTGACCTAAATTGGAGCTGACATTGATGCCGCCCAATCCCGTCGCCGAGACCATGCCTGACCATGCCAAGACGGCGATAAAACCAGATAATTTATAAATCGATTTCAGCACGCTGCCACCCTTTTCTTTCCCTGACGTTATCCAGACTAACATCAGAGGGTTAGTGATGCAAGTTCACTCCCCCTCTAACTTCACGCACTAACTGACGGTAATCAACCAGCTTTTTGCTCTTTACTTGCCCAACAGGATGCGCAACATACGACGCAAGGGCTCGGCAGCTCCCCATAGCAACTGGTCGCCACAAACGAAGGCGCTCACGAACTCAGGACCCAACTCCATCTTGCGCACACGCCCAACTGCGATGTCCAGCTTGCCTGTTACTGCAACAGGTGTCAGCTCTTTGACGCTGAGGACGCGATCATTTGGTACGAATTTAACCCAAGGATTACCGCCCTTGATGAGCGCTTCGATCTCGCTCAACGGTACATCCTTCTTCAACTTGAGAGTCAACGCCAAGCTGTGACAACGCATCGCACCGATACGCACGCACAATCCATCCACGGGAATGCGTTGCGATGTACCGAGTATCTTGTTGACCTCGGCTTGCCCCTTCCATTCTTCTTTGGACTGACCATTGTCGAGCTGTTTGTCGATCCACGGGATCAAACTGCCCGCCAGCGGCGCACCGAAGTTCTCGGTTGGCATCTCTGTCGAGCGCAATGTTTCTGCAAGGCGACGGTCGATGTCTAGAATGGCTGACTTGGGATCAGCCAGCAGATCAGCGACACAGGCATGCGCCACGCCCATCTGGTTCAGTAGCTCGCGCATGTTCTGCGCACCGGCACCGGAAGCGGCTTGATAGGTCATGGAAGATACCCACTCCACCAGCCCAGCATGGAACAGACCGCCCAAGCCCATCAGCAAGATGCTATTGGTGCAATTGCCACCGATGAAATTCTTGCCGCCGTTCACTAGCGATTTCTTAATGAGATCGAGGTTGACCGGATCGAGGATGATGACTGCGTCTTTTTCCATACGTAGCGTGGAAGCCGCATCGATCCAATAGCCCTGCCACCCTGCCGCGCGCAGCTTGGGGAACATCTCGGTCGTGTAATCGCCGCCTTGGCAAGAGATGATGGTATCCATCGCCATCAATTCTTTCAGATCGTAAGCATCCTTGAGCGACGCACCACGCGCTTCAACTGGAGCCTCACCACCCACGTTCGATGTAGTGAAGAACACCGCATCAATGAGATCAAAATCTTTTTCTTCGCGCATGCGTTGCATGAGCACCGAGCCCACCATACCGCGCCAACCGATCAAACCAACTTTCATGACTTTCCTTTAATTCACAGAGCTGCGACGACCGCATCGCCCATCTTAGAGCAACCCACCTTCTGCATACCCGCTTCGAAGATGTCTGCCGTGCGCAGGCCTTGCTGCAACACTTTGCGCACTGCGCCTTCGATACGTTGTGCATTGGCCTCGTCGTTGAAGGTGTAACGCAACATCATCGCCACCGACAGGATGGTCGCCAATGGATTGGCGATGTCCCTGCCTGCGATGTCCGGCGCAGAACCGTGGCTAGGTTCGTACAGACCTTTGTTGTTCTGATCGAGCGAAGCGGAAGGCAACATACCGATAGAGCCTGTCAGCATAGACGCCTCATCCGACAGGATGTCGCCGAAGATGTTGCCGGTGACCACCACATCGAATTGCTTGGGTGCGCGCACCAGTTGCATCGCGGTGTTGTCCACCAACATGTGGGTCAATGCGACCTCGGGATATTCTTTGGAGAGTTCGGTCATCACCATCCGCCATAGTTCAGTCGTCTCCAGCACGTTGGCTTTATCAACTGAACAGAGCTTTTTGTTGCGCTTCATCGCGATACCGAAAGCGACATGACCGATACGGATGATCTCCGACTCCGAATAACGCATGGTGTTAACGCCTTCGCGCTCGCCATTCGGCAATGTCGTGATACCGCGCGGTTGACCGAAATACACGTCGCCAGTGAGTTCGCGCACGATCATGATGTCCAGACCGGAGACGACTTCGGGCTTCAGAGTGGAAGCATTCGCCAGTTCGGGATACAGCAACGCAGGACGCAGGTTGGCGAACAGATTGAGTTCCTTGCGGATGCGTAGCAAGCCGCGCTCCGGACGCATATCACGTGGCAACGTGTCGTATTGATAACCTCCCACCGCCCCCAGCAGTACTGCATCGGAGGCTTTCGCCAACTTCTCGGTCGATTGCGGGAAAGGATCACCTTCCGCGTCATAACCAGCACCACCGAGATGAGCGTATTCCATCTCGATCTTCATGCCGTCGCTGCGCAATGCTTCCAATACCTTCGCTGCCTGGGCAACGATCTCTGTTCCGATGCCGTCACCCGGCAAGACTGCGATCTTCATTTCATTACCTTTTGAGAATTATGCAAATAACCACGGTTGCGCAGCACGATGCTTCGTTTCGAATGCGCTGATGTCGGCCTTATGTTGCAAGGTCAGGCCGATGTCATCCAAGCCGTTCAACAAACAATGCTTGCGGAACTCATCCACCTCGAATTTGTAGACTGCGCCATCCGGTGTCGTGAGCGTCTGCTGCACTAGATCGATAGCCAATGCGTAGCCGTTCTTGGCATCCACTGCCTTGAACAACTCATCCACCTTATCCGCCGCCAGCTTGATAGGCAGCATGCCGTTCTTGAAGCAGTTGTTGAAGAAGATATCGGCAAAACTTGGCGCGATGACGACGCGGAAGCCGTAATCATCCAGCGCCCACGGTGCATGTTCACGCGAAGAGCCGCAACCGAAGTTCTCACGCGCCAACAACACCTGCGCGCCTTGATAGCGCGCTTGATTCAATACGAAGTCCTTGTTCAGAGGGCGCTTGCTGCAATCCATACCCGGCTCGCCGTGATCCAGATAGCGCCACTCATCGAACGCGTAAGGGCCGAAACCCGAGCGCTTGATGGATTTCAAGAACTGCTTCGGGATGATGGCGTCGGTATCCACGTTGGCTCTATCCAACGGCGCAACCAAACCAGAGAACTTTTCGAATTTTTGCATCATCTATCGTCCATAATTAGGCGTTCACTTGAACGTCTTGTTGAGCGCATCGCCGATCTCACCCGCTGCGCGCTCGATGGTCTTACCTGCCGCATTGGCATCTTGCTTCACGCCTCCAGCGACTTTTGAACCAGTCGTATTGCCGCGCGCCGCTTGATAGGTATTACAAGCAGACAACAACAAGGTCAACAGGATCAGAGCGACTCTCATTGCTTGCTGACATCCACGAAATGGCCTGCGATCGCCGCCGCCGCCGCCATCGCAGGGCTCACCAAGTGTGTGCGCCCACCCTGACCTTGGCGACCTTCGAAGTTGCGGTTGGAGGTCGAAGCACAGCGCTCGCCGGAGGCCAACCTGTCGTCGTTCATCGCCAAGCACATCGAGCAACCCGGATCGCGCCATTCGAATCCTGCCGCGATGAAGATCTTATCCAGACCTTCTTGCTCCGCTTGTGCTTTGACCAGGCCAGAACCCGGCACCACCATCGCCAACATCACGTTCGCGGCGACCTTGCCGCCTTTGGCAACAGCCGCAGCAGCACGCATATCTTCGATACGTCCATTGGTGCAGGAACCGATGAACACCTTGTCGATCTTGATCTCGGTGATCGGTGTGTTCGCTTTCAACCCCATGTACTGCAAGGCACGTTCGGTGTCGCTGCGCTTCACTGCATCCGTGATGTTCGCGGGATCAGGCACGATACCATCCACCGGCAACACCATCTCGGGTGAAGTACCCCAAGTCACTTGGGGTTTGATCTTGGCCGCATCCACAGTGATCGTGGTGTCGAATTTCGCGCCCGCATCGCTGTGCAAAGTGCGCCAGTAAGTCACTGCGGTATCCCACTGCGAAGCTTGTGGTGCGAAAGGACGCCCCTTGATGTAGGCAAAAGTAGTCTCATCTGCCGCCACCATGCCAGCGCGCGCGCCCGCCTCGATGGCCATATTGCACAAGGTCATGCGACCTTCCATGCTCAAACCGCGAATGGTGTCACCGCCGAACTCAATGGCGTAGCCTGTACCACCCGCTGTACCGATTTGGCCAATGACTGCCAGCGCGATGTCTTTCGAAGTCACACCGTGGCCCAATTTACCGTCGACCTTGACCAGCATGGCCTTGGATTTCTTCGCCACCAGACACTGCGTCGCCATCACATGCTCGACTTCGGAGGTGCCGATACCGTGCGCCAACGCGCCAAAAGCACCGTGGGTGCTGGTATGGGAGTCGCCGCATACCACGGTCATGCCTGGCAAGGTCGCGCCCTGCTCAGGCCCCATCACATGCACCACACCTTGGCGGATGTCGCCCATCTTGAATTCAGTGATACCCAACTCATCGCAGTTCGCATCCAGCGTCTCCACTTGCAGGCGCGAGATCGGATCAGTGATACCTGCCGCGCGGTTGGTGGTCGGCACGTTGTGATCTGGTACAGCCAAGATGGAGCCGACACGCCAAGGTTTGCGCTGCGCCATGCGCATGCCCTCGAAGGCTTGCGGGCTGGTCACTTCGTGCACCAGGTGGCGATCGATATAGATCAAAGCCGTCCCATCCGGTTCGGTGCGCACCAGATGACTGTTCCAAAGTTTGTCGTAAAGAGTTTGAGCGTTCATTTTTTATCTTTCGCAGGGCTGGTGATTATGCCACAGCAGGCCGTATCTACGCCAAGGTCGAGCTGGTCGCGGCAGGTGCCTCGACCAATTTCACCAAGGCGTACTCCAAGCTATCGGACAACGCATGCCAGCTGGCATCGATGATGTTGGTGCTGGCGCCCACCGTGGTCCACACGTGACCGCCACCTTGGAAGGTGATGAGCACACGGATCTGCGCGGAAGTACCGTTGGCACTATCCAAGATACGCACCTTGTAATCGATCAGGCGCACCGTCTTCAGCACCGGATACGCCGCCGAGAGGGCGCTACGCAAGGCCGTCGAGAGTGCATTCACGGGGCCATTACCTTCAGCCGCCATGAATTTCACCTCATCCCCCACCTTCACCTTGGCAGTCGCTTCCGACAACAAGCCACGGCTCTGGCGACGCTCGGTGATGACGAAATAATCGATCAGCTCGAATGGCTTCCGATACTCGGGACGCAGACGATGCAACATCAACTCCATGCTGGCTTCCGCCGCCTCGAAGGTGAATCCCTCGTGCTCCAGATGTTTGATGTGATTGAGTACCTTTTGCGCATTCTCATTATCGAGTTCGATGCCCAAAGACTTCGCGTGGAACTGGATGTTGCCGCGCCCGGACAGCTCGGACACGACCGAACGCATCTCGTTACCCACCAGAGCGGGGTCGATGTGCTGATAGGTATCCGCCGCCTTCAGTATCGCCGCCACGTGGATGCCACCCTTGTGCGCAAAGGCGCTGTGACCGATGTAGGGCGCGTGGTTGTAATGTTTTAGATTGACCACTTCTGCCACGTAATGCGCAAGCGAGGTCAGCTCCCGCAACTGTTCCGGCGTCACCGCTTGCTTGCCCATCTTGAGTTGCAGATTGGGGATGATGGTGGTCAGGTTGGCGTTACCGACGCGTTCGCCGTAACCGTTGATGGTTCCCTGCACCTGCAAGCAGCCGCCGCGCACTGCCGCCAGCGAGTTTGCCACGCCGCAACCGCTGTCGTTATGGCAATGCGCCCCGAGCGGCGTGCTGATGTGCTGCTTCACCTCACGCACGATCTCTTCCACCTCCCACGGCAACTTGCCACCATTGGTCTCGCATAACACCAGCCAGTCCGCCCCCGCATCCGCCGCCGCCTTCAAGGTCGCCAGCGCATAGTCTTTGTTCGCGATGAAACCATCGAAGAAATGCTCGGCGTCGAACATCACCTCGCGCCCCTTGGACTTCATGTAGGCGACGCTGTCGCGGATCATGGCCAGGTTCTCTTCCAGCGTGGCGGACAGCACCACCTTCACGTGATAGTCCGAGCTCTTACCCACCATGGTGACGACGGGCGTCTGCGCATCCAGCAAAGCTTGCAGATTACTGTCTTGCTCGCACTGCAAACTCTTTTGGCGTGTGCGCCCGAATGCGGCCAACTTGGCCGCCCCCAGATCCAACTTCGCCGCACGCGCAAAGAACTCAGCGTCTTTGGGGTTCGAGCCAGGCCAACCGCCCTCGATGTAGTGAAAGCCAAAATCTGCCAGCCGCTTGGCGATAGCCAACTTGTCGTCGACCGACAAGGAGATGTCCTCGCGCTGCGTACCGTCGCGCAAGGTGGTGTCGTATAGGAATACTTGGCTCATAGAATTGCCACTCGTTAAGAAGGCACCAAGTTTATCACTCCCCCCGCCATTTCAGGCCTACTCGCGTCAGGACATATCACCAAATATTCGAGCGACAGTTTCATCTAAAATGCCGGCATATCCTCCTCTCCAAGAGATCACCATGAAAAAGACCTTTCTACTATCTTTGCCGCTTCTGACGATCTTGAGTGCTTGCTCCACCCTGAGCGAAAAGGAATGCCACAGTTCCGACTGGCATCAACTCGGCATCCAAGACGGACGCTCCGGATTACCCGATAGACGGCTGGATGACTACGCCAAATCCTGCAAGGAATACGGCATCCATCCTGATACCAACCAATATCTAGCGGGACGTTCAGACGGCTTGAAGCAATATTGCACCTCCAGTAACGCTTTCCGTACGGGTTTGAATGGCGAAGAATACCAAGGCGTGTGTCCCGCCGACATCGACATGATTTTCCACATCAACAACAGCGCCGCCTTGAGCGTCTACACAGCACGCCAACGAATCAAAGACCTCGACAGCCGTCTCGACCATCTGGAGCACGAACTATCGGAGAAGGATAAGTCGGAGAAAGACAGGCTGCGCTTACGCAAAGAGATGCGCGACTTGGACAGAGACCGCGACCGCCTGAAGGCGCATCTGCGCTTCGAGGAGCATGAGCTTGAGAATCGTATGGAAGATGAGCGTTACCGCACTACCCGGCGTTAATCCTTTCGATAGTGACTTTGCCAGACCATCAAAAACAGACCTAACAACGCCATGGCAGCGCTGAACGAGTACAAAGCGCTCGCTCCCCAGTGTTGCCAGATCGGCCCGCTCGCCAACCCGCCCAACACACCGCCTGCGCCGTAGGTGAAACTACCGAACAGCGCCTGCCCCTTGGACTGATGCCGCCCTTTGAAGTACTCATGCACCAGCCCCACCGAGGCGGCGTGGTAAGCGCCAAAAGTCAGTGCATGCAACACCTGCGCGAACAGTAACAAACCGACCACATCCACCGTCCAGCCGATGAGCATAAAGCGCAGCACCGCCGCACTGAAGCTGATGAGCAGGATGCGCGTGAAACCGAATCGCTTGACCAACGCCGGCATCAGGAAGAACACCCCTATCTCACAGATGACCCCCAGCGCCCACAGCGCGCCCACGGCCGACTTGGTGTAGCCATGTTCGACCAGATAGATGGAGAAGAAGGTGTAATAAGGACCGTGCGCCACCGACATCAAGAAGCACGCCCCCAACAAAGCCAACACCTTGGGTTGCATCACAATCTGCCGGATCGGCTGGTGATCGGTGTGGTGCGCCAACACCTCGGTCTTGGGTATCTGCCGCGCAAAGATGAGGATACCGATCTCGCACACCAACCCCGCCCACAACAGCCACACGATGGCGATGTAATCGAAGGCATAACCCAGCCCCACCACGGCCACGATGAAGCCGATAGACCCCCACGAACGGATGCGTCCGTAATGTGCCGTGTTCTTGCCCAAATAGCTCAGCGTCGTCGCCTCCACCAGAGGCATGGAAGCACTCCAGAAAAAGCTCATCAGCGACAACACCAAGAACAGCCCCCAGAAACTGGTGGTGAGGAACACCCCGAAATAGAACACTGCACTCAAAGTCGCCGCCACCTGCACCACAAACAGTCGCTGCCCTGTATGGTCAGCCAACCAACCCCATACGTTCGGCGCGACCATGCGCATCACCGGCTGGATCGACATCAAGATGGCGATCTCGATAGGCGTGAAATGGATGGATTGCAGGTAAAGACTCCAATAGGGCGAAAACATCCCTACGAAGGCGTAATAGAAAAAATAAAAACCGGCGATGCGCCAGTGGTAGTTCTTTGTGGGGTACATAACAGACGGGCTTCGAATCGGCTCGCATTATGTCATGCGACGATAAATTTTCACTTTGGCTCTTGAAATCGCCAAGCCCACCCCAATTTGGCACAAGTCGAAATCAGGAGAGCAACATGGAAC
>JBAYTV010000014.1:0-11907 GCA_041675405.1 Sideroxydans sp.
GCCCAGTTTGTTGATGTTGCCCTGCAAACCGATCGCGAGCACCACGAATTCCGCATCCACCGCCTCGCCCGAAGCGAGGGTGAGCCGAAAGCCACCCCGTTCACCCTCTATCCCCACGACCTCGGCATTCAGGCGCGAATTGACCTGATATCTCCCAAGGTCCCGGCTCCATGCTTCCAGAATGTCTTCCCGCGTCCCCGCCGAGAAGGTCATCGGGCTCCTGAGCGGGAGCACGGCGGGCTCCGCCATGACAAGCTTGCCCTTCTGGTATTTGTGGATGGTATGGGCAGGGTACGGCCCGGCTTCCAGAAGGACATGCGAGATATCCAATTCAGCGGCATGCGCGGCCGCTGACATCCCTGCCGGGCCCCCACCGATTATGGCAATCTTGAATTTCTCACCCATGGAAATCTGATCCGGATCAACGCGCAATGCGCCGCATTCTGACACATGCCCGCAACCCTCTGAAACATTAAGTTCACCACCCCCGACAACCCGCATTGACACAGACACGCTGCTGTTACTATATTGCAGTGGACATTCCGATGGTAGTGCATCAGGATAGGGCGCTACTCCTGCCGCGCTGAAGTTTCACCACGGCAGACATTCTTCTGGAGCAAAGGACGCTTATGGTAACGCTGCAAGAGCTGAAACAAGTCTTCGACAATCTTGATGAGGGGATTGTCTTTATCGACCAGGATCGACGCGTGGTTGCGATAAATCAGGCAGCCAGCCGCATGCTGGGGCAGGATCCCGACGCCACTTTGAACAAGCTTTGCCCGAGCATCTTCCAGGGAACAGAGTGCGCAAGGGATTGCGAAAAAAACGACCATTGCACGCTCATGGTGGAAACGAAGCACGAAAGAAAATTTCAGGATCTTGTCGTACGGCGGCCGGATGGTGCCCTAGTGCAGCTGCGTATGTGGGCCATAATGCTGCCGTCCAAAGATCAGAACCAGCACTGTGCCGTGATATTGCGGGGCGTTGATTGGTGATCCTTTCCGAAGCGCCCGCTCAATTCTTGGAATTTTGGAACAGTTGCCGACGAAAAAATCTATAGCGTGTGCGATTTTCTTGCGCTCTAACCGTCTTCAACATCCATTGCTAAACTTCAGGAACGGCAGCAATCTGACACCGAGTTTCCGGTCTTGACTAAAACTTTTTGAACGACAAATAGTGGGTGTTGCCTGCGTTCACGCTACCAGCGTCGCCAATTCCTTAACGATCTCTTTGAACATGGGACGCGCTTCGTTCGGCGATTGAACACAGCACTGCTGCAATGCAGATAAAGCATTGAAGTTAACTTGCTCGTTGGTTGGTACATGGCAGTGCGCGAGCAACTCCTCTAGCAAACAGCCGAAAGCGCGCACTTCGATACGTTGCAATCCTTGTCTGAACTCTTCATCGTGCGTCGGCAAGAACGAGGCTGCACCAAAATCACCAAGCAGGCATTCACCCTTTTCGTTCCACAAGATGTTGTGCGCATACAGATCACCATGCATCATGCCTTTAGCATGTAGATGTGCGGCAGCGGCAGCGACGCCCTGCGCGATCCCCATTAGCTGCGAGAGAGAAAATCGAGCTTCGGGCGCATAGACATCCCGCGTACAAGATTCCAGACTCGGCGGCCCTGCCAGATTGATAAAACCGGGATCAATGAGTGGCATCACCATACCCATCGAATCTGCAGGATGACCGTGCAAGCGTCCGTGGACCGGAATGAGGTTTGGATGTTCTCCCGCCACCATGCATGCCGATTTCTCGCTACGCGGCAAACCATCGCTCGTCACCGCCCCTTTGAACACTTTGACCGCAACAGGATGCACTCCATGCTCCGTCGTACGGTGCGCCCGATAGATGATGCCTGATGCTCCCTCGCCCAAGGCATGCTGGACATCGAGCGAACTCCAATCGATATGGTTCACGCTAAGACCCGCCATCACCTCTTTCTCGATGGCATCGCTAAAAGGATTGCCCGCAAAAGCCAGCCAAGCAAGTCGCGGCAATCGCAATAACCAAGCGGGGAGCCGCTCAAAACGATTGGCGGCGATGCGCAACAATTCAAGGCGAGCACATCCTGCCATTGCTCCGGGCAACTCCCTCAATCGGTTGCCCGACAGCATGAGTTTTTGCAGGTTCGCACAAGCGCCGATCTCGGCGGGTAACTGTTGCAAACGGTTGTCCGTCAAGATCAGCCAGCGTAGTTTGGGGGGCAATGCTTTAGCCGATATATGTGTGATCTGGTTCGCTTTGAACCCAATCATCTCCAGATTGGCGCACTGCCCCAACACCTCGGGTACATGCGTAAATCGATTGTCGGAACAAAAGATGATGCGTAGCCTGTGTAGCCGAGTGAGGTCTTGCGGCAGGTCACTCAGCAGGTTGCCGGACAGATTGAGCACTTCCAATGTGTCTGCAAGATCGAATATCTCTGCGGGGAACTCAGTCAGGTCGGCCGCAAGATCGAGACGTTTGATGCCGACCAACTTGCCGGCTCGCAGAGCTTCAAGGGTGTGCATAACTTTAAAATCGGTTCATCCACGAAAAACACGAAAGGACACGAGCGAATGCTGCGGTTCTATTTCGTGCATTTCGTGTTTTTCGTGGACAACAGCTGTCCTTAGCTGTGCTCTCAACTCGTTCCCCGCTTGGAGAAATCTTTGAGCCTGAAGCCGAGGGCGAACAACACGGCAAAATACACTGCCACGCCAGCTACCACCAACCAAGTTAGATGGATGATGCGCGACCAACCCGAAGTCGTGAGCCAATGCTGTTCGCTGCCCATACCAAACCAGAGCGTGATTCCCAAAGCAACTACCGCCAGCATGACTTTGAGGAAGAACTTCATCCACCCCGCTTCCGCTTGGTAGATGCCCTTCTTGCGCAGGAAGTAGAACAGTATGGCTGAGTTGAGGCAGGCACCTAGTCCAATGGAAAGCGCCAACCCAGCATGCGCCATACCAAATCCGAACACGAACAACACGTTCATCGCTTGCGTTGCCAGCAAAGTCACGATGCCGATCTTCACCGGCGTCTTGATGTCTTGGCGCGCATAGAAACCGGGCGCGAGGATCTTCACCAGTATCAAGCCGATCAATCCGACGCTGTAACCCACCAATGCGGCACGCGACATCATCACGTCATTGGCAGTGAATGCCCCATGCTGGAAGAAGGTCGCCAGCAAAGGCACAGCGATCATCCCCAGCGCCAGTGCCGCAGGCAAAGTCAACATGATGGTCAGGCGCAGCCCCCAATCCAGCAATTTGGAATATTCAGCCGTGTCGTTGGTCGAATGCGACTTGGAGAGGGATGGCAACAAGATGGTGCTGATGGCGACACCCAAGATGCCTGTGGGGAATTCCATCAAACGATCGGCGTAATACAGCCACGACACACTCCCCGCCACAAGGAGTGAGGCAAAGATGGTGTTGATGATGAGGCTGAGTTGCGCGATGGACACGCCGAATATCGCGGGGCCCATCTGCTTGATGACACGCCACATCCCTTCGTCAGTTCGGCTGAACCGAATGTTCGGCAACATACCGATCTTCTTCAGGAACGGGATCTGGAAGGCCAACTGCACGAAGCCTGCCACGAACACAGCCCACGCCAACGCCATGATGGGTTGCTCGAAATACGGAGCTCCCCACAACGCACCGCCGATGAAACAAAGGTTCAACAGGATGGGGGCGAAGGCCGGCACCCAGAACTTGTTGTAGGTGTTAAGGATGCCCGCCGCAACCGCGACCAACGAGATGAAGAAGATATAGGGTGAAGTGATGCGTAGCAGTTGCACGGTCAGATCGAACTGCTCTGGATTTTTCACGAACCCAGGTGCGCTGATATAGACCAAGATAGGAGCGGCCACGATACCGATGGCTGTGATCACGAACAGGATCAATGCCAACATGGTCGTGACGTGGTCCACTAGTAGCTTGGTCTCTTCTTGCCCTTTGCGATTCTTATACTCACCGAAGATGGGCACGAACGCTTGCGAGAAGGCACCTTCAGCGAACATACGGCGCAGTAAGTTGGGCAGTTTGAAGGCGACGAAGAAAGCATCCGTCGCCATGCCTGCCCCAAAGATACGTGCTATCAATACATCTCTGGTGAAAGCTAAGATGCGCGAGACCAGTGTCAGTCCGCTGATCGTGGCAAGCGCTTTAAGAAGATTCATCTAAGAGGCCGAATGAGTAGAAAAGAACAGCACGTCACCAGCCGTTCTTTTCCTTGTGGCGACGTTCCATGCTGATCGTCGGAAATAACCCTGTTGCTCCGACATCTTCGCGGTTGCGGCCTGCACGCACGGTCAAATGGTTAGTCACCACGAACTGTCGAATCATCTCGAAAGCGTGCGGATCGGCCTGTTCCAGAGAGAATCGTACGACAACGGAGGGAACTCCTTGAGTGACGATAGGGCACACATAGGAGGAATAGACGATGCGGCCATCTTTACCCGCCGTGCCTAGCATGTCGCTCAAACGCTCGCCCCAGTTGGAAGGACGGAAAGTCTGACCATCTTTTGTGACACCTTGGACGACGAACTCAGCTAGGCCGGGGTGACGATCTTTTTTATCTAACAATTTGAGACTCTCTAAAGGTCAAAATGGGCGCGGATTGTAACATCGCCCCCGCTGTCCACTCAGCAGGCCGCTACCAACCTTTTTTCGCCGTTTCGCGACGCTCCACCCCGAGTACGGGATGAGGCCCGGTCACCTCAGTATCACGGCTACCTCGGCCCGACCTGACTTTCAAGTGATGTTCTGCGACAAACTGCTTCACTATCTCAAAAGCTTTAGGATCAACATGTTGTAAAGAAACGCGGATGACGACTGCGGGCACTCCCTCAATCATCACAGGGCGGGCGTAAGAGGAGTAGATCATGCGCCCGTCGCTACCGACCGTGCCTAGCATGTTGCACAGACTGGTCGCCCAGTCCGACTGAGGAAAAAGCTCCCCCTTCTCTGTAATACCCTGAATCACGAACTCTGAGACACTCGACAACATGACTTCTCCCCTTACGCCTAGTTGACTGGGCGTGATAATAGCACCGCCCCAAAGGGCAAAAAGTGGGGAGGCAAACAACGTGTTGCCAAATCCAAAGAGCCTCCCTATAATGCGCGCCTTTTAACGCAAGCCGAATTCCCAAGGAGTCACCATGGCAAACACAGCACAAGCCAGAAAACGCGCAAGACAAGCAGACAAGCAACACTCGCACAACACTACTTTGCGTTCAGAATTGCGCACTGCGATCAAGAAGGTAGTGAAAGCGATCGAAGCTGGCGACAAAGCCGCTGCACAGTCCGTTTTCAGCGCATCCACCAGCGTGGTTGACTCCATCGCCGACAAGAAGATCATCCATAAGAACAAGGCAGCTCGCCATAAGAGCCGCTTGTCCGCCGCTATCAAGGCGATGGCCTGATTTATCGCAGACGATAAGACTGCGAAATAACAAAGGCCGACGATGCAGTCGGCCTTTTTTGTTTAGTGGACTTCTCTTCTAAATCCAAATTTCGTCGCAATACTGCGTTGCTCACAAAAAATTGCTCCTTACATATTCAAATATATGCCGCGTCGCAATTTTTCATTCGCGCCTTGTCTTGCTTAGAACTTTGAATTTATAGAAGCCCCCTATATAGTTCCAGCCCCAGAGTTACAACAAGACCGGAAAGCCTGCTATGTCACATTTGATGAACACGTATGCCAGACAGCCTGTTTCTTTCACTCACGGTGAAGGTGCTTGGTTATTCGATGCCGCAGGCAATCGTTATCTAGATGGCTTGGCGGGCGTCGCCGTCAACACACTTGGGCATGCTCACCCCCGCTTAACGGCCGCGCTCAAGGCGCAGATCGACAGCCTTATACACTGTTCCAATATCTACCAGATCGCACAACAAGAAGCGCTAGCGGACAAACTCTGCGGGCTATCTGCCATGCAGGAAGTCTTTTTCTGCAACTCTGGCTGCGAAGCCAATGAAGCTGCCATCAAATTGGCGCGCCTTTACGGTCATGGTCGCGGCATCGACAATCCCGCCATCATCGTGATGGAAAAAGCATTCCACGGACGTACGCTAGCCACACTCTCCGCCACAGGCAACCGCAAGGTACAAGCAGGCTTTGAGCCGCTGGTGAGCGGTTTCGTGCGCGTGCCCTACAACGATCTGGAGGCGGTACGCCAAGTCGCGCAACACAACCGTGACGTGGTGGCCGTATTGGTCGAACCCATCCAAGGCGAAGGTGGCATCCGCACACTGGACGTCGCCTATCTGCAACAGATGCGCAAACTGTGCGACGAGAACAACTGGCTGCTGATGCTGGATGAAGTGCAGTGCGGCATAGGACGTACAGGGAAGTGGTTCGGCTTCCAACACACCGGCATCCTGCCGGACGTGATGACCTTAGCCAAAGGCTTGGGATCCGGCGTGCCTATCGGTGCCTGCCTCACTGCGGGCAACGCGGTGGGAACCTTCAAGCCCGGCAACCACGGTTCTACCTTCGGCGGCAATCCTCTGGCCTGTACTGCGGGTCTGAACACATTGAACATCATCGAACAAGATGGCTTGCTCAATCATGCGGATGAGATCGGCAATTTCATACGCAATGGCCTGAGCGTATCGTTGCAGGGCGTAAATGGTGTCAAAGACATACGCGGGCAAGGATTGATGATCGGGATCGAACTGGATAAGCCATGCGGCGATCTGGTGAAACTGGCACTGGCCAAGGGCTTACTCATCAATGTGACTGCCGACACCGTGGTACGTCTGTTGCCTCCGCTCATCTTGTCGCAAGTGGAAGCACAACATCTGACCGACATCCTGAGCACGCTCATCAAAGATTTCTTGCAATCCTGATTGGAAAAGCATCATGCCAGCAAGCATCAAACACTTCTTACAGTTCAAAGACCTGACGCGCGAAGAACTCGACTACCTGTTTGAGCGCACGCGCATCATCAAAGAGCGCTTCAAGCGCTACGAGAAATACTGGCCGCTGGAAGACCGCACATTGGTGATGATCTTCGAGAAGGCCAGCACGCGCACGCGCCTATCGTTCGAGGCCGGCATGCACCAACTCGGCGGCTCGGCCATCTATCTGAACACGCGCGACTCGCAACTCGGTCGCGGCGAGCCGGTAGAAGATGCGGGGCAAGTGATTTCCCGCATGAGTGACATCGTAATGATCCGCACTTTCGAACAGGACATCATCGAGCGTTTCGCACGCAATTCGCGTGTGCCGGTCATCAACGGCCGCACCAACGAATACCATCCCTGCCAGATCCTTGCCGACATCTATACCTACATCGAGCATCGCGGCAGTATCCAGGGCAAGACCGTGGCATGGATCGGCGACTCCAACAACATGTGCAACACATGGTTGCAAGCGGCAGAGATCTTGGATTTCAACGTCCACGTTTCCACGCCACCGGGTTATGAAGTCGAGCCTGAACGCGCTGGCTTGTATGGCGATCAACACTACGAAGAGTTTACCGATCCGATGGATGCTGCACGCGGTGCCGATCTGGTCACCACCGATGTATGGACTTCGATGGGCTGGGAAGCTGAAAATGAAGAGCGCATGAAGGATTTCGCTGACTGGCAGGTGGATGCTGACATGATGCGTGTGGCTGCCAAAGATGCACTGTTCATGCACTGCCTGCCAGCTCATCGCGGCGAGGAAGTGTCCGCCGAAGTGATCGATGGCACACAATCCGTTGTGTGGGATGAAGCGGAAAATCGTTTGCATGTGCAGAAGGCTTTGATGGAATACCTATTGCTGGGTCAGGTGAAATGAAACGCAGCGCTTTAATGCAAACGATTTCGGCGCAGGCTAATGCCTGCAAAGCAGGCGTTAAGCTCGCGTATGCGAGCGGCCATAGCCAAAACCGCTTACATGTACAGAAAGCCCCAATGGAATACCTATTACTCGGAAAGATCACTTGACATGAAAATCGCCCCACGCTTCACCCCACAACTTTTCGCGCTCTTCATGTCATGCATCATGGCATTCATCATGACGGCCTTCATCACGTGGATCAACACAGGTATGACAGATGGTTACGTGGGGCGTTGGATGTATTCCTTCATCTTCGCTTGGCCCCTCGCGATGGTTTGCATACTTCTGTTCGCCAATCGCATTCGTAGTTTCATAGCCAAACTGACTGCCCAATAAATCTCGAAAACTAGGAAATACACATGTCTGACATCAAAAAAGCCGTTCTCGCCTACTCCGGAGGACTCGACACCTCGGTCATCCTCAAGTGGTTACAAGATACCTATCAATGTGAAGTGGTAACTTTTACCGCCGACTTGGGCCAGGGCGAAGAGTTGGAACCGGCACGCCAAAAGGCACTGCAATTCGGCATCAAACCAGAGAACATCTTCATCGACGATTTGCGTGAAGAGTTCGTGCGCGACTTCGTGTTCCCCATGTTCCGTGCCAACACCGTGTACGAAGGCGAATATCTGCTGGGCACCTCCATCGCGCGCCCTCTGATTGCCAAGCGTCTCATTGAGATCGTCAACCTGACCGGCGCGCAAGCCATCTCTCACGGCGCGACAGGCAAAGGCAACGACCAGGTACGTTTCGAGTTGGGTGCTTACGCATTGAAGCCAGGCATCAAGATCATCGCACCATGGCGCGAATGGGATCTGTTGTCGCGTGAAAAACTGATGGCCTATGCCGAGAAACACGGCATCCCCGTCGACATGAAACACAAGCAAGGCGGCTCCCCCTACTCCATGGACGCCAACCTGCTGCACATCTCCTACGAAGGTCGCCATCTGGAAGACCCAGCAGCCGAAGCCGAAGAGAGCATGTGGCGCTGGACGGTTTCGCCCGAGAAAGCACCCGATGCAGCCGAGTATCTCGACCTCGAATACGTCAACGGTGACATCGTTGCACTGAACGGTTCCAAACTCTCCCCCGCTCAAGTGTTGGCTAAATTGAACGAACTCGGCGGTAAGCACGGTATCGGCCGCCTCGACTTGGTAGAGAACCGCTACGTCGGCATGAAGTCGCGCGGCTGCTACGAGACTCCTGGCGGAACCATCATGTTGAAGGCGCACCGCGCCATCGAATCCATCACGCTAGACCGCGAGGTCGCCCACCTGAAGGACGATTTGATGCCGCGTTACGCATCCATGATCTACAACGGATACTGGTGGAGCCCTGAACGCCTCGCCATTCAAACACTGATCGACCACACACAATCCAGCGTGAATGGTTGGGTACGCGTCAAACTTTACAAGGGTAATGTCATCGTCGTTGGCCGCGATTCCAAGACGGATTCGCTGTTCGATTCCAGCATCGCCACATTCGAAGATGACAAGGGCGCCTACGATCAGAAGGATGCGGCGGGCTTCATCAAACTGAATGCCTTGCGTATGCGTATCGCTGCGAATCTGAAAAGTAGGAAATAACTCGCCAAGATAATTCACGCTAGGAAGGACATCATGATCCATGCACTGACTGGTGACATTTTGTTGAGCAGCGCCAAGGCCGTTGCCCAAGGCGTTGCCCCCAATGACGACTTCCATCACGGCCTCGCGTTGCAATTGCGCGAACGCATGCCGGCGATGTACAAAGACTTTCGCCACTATTGCCAGACCAAGCATCCCAAGTCGGGCGAGCTGTGGACATGGATGAGCAGCGATGGGCGTTACATCGTTAATCTTTTCACCCAAGACGGCGCGTACGACCACGGTAGCAAACCTGGACACGCGACAGTCAGCCATGTGAATCACACCCTGCATGCGCTACGCACCTTCGCACAGAAAGAGAAGCTTAGCAGTCTCGCCCTGCCGCGCCTTGCTTGTGGTGTAGCCGGTTTGGATTGGAATGATGTAAAGCCACTCATCGAGAAACATCTCGGTGACCTCGGCATCCCGATATATGTATATGCCAATTATCAAAAAGGCATCAAAGCAAACGAACCCTCGAAATAATCAAAAGGAAATCTCAGCATGTCAGACAAGATCGATAACGTCAGCGTCGGTAAAAAATCCAATGTGTTCTTCGACGGAAAATGCGTCTCGCATTCCGTATTCTTCCCGGATGGTTCGCGCAAGACCGTGGGTGTCGTATTGCCAAACAGCAAACTCACTTTCAACGTCGGCGTACCTGAATTGATGGAGATCAGCGCAGGCACCTGCCAAGTGAAGATCGCTGGTGAATCCGCATTCAAGACCTATGCGGCAGGCAGCAGCTTCAAGGTCGCAGAAAACAGCAGCTTCGACATCCACACCGGTGCGGATGCTGTCGACTACGTGTGTTCGTTTGGTTAATAATTCAAAACCAATCGTCCACGAAAGGCACGAAACACACGAAAAGTAAAACTGCAAAAGTACAGATTTAGTTTGCCTTTGTTCGTATCTTTACGTGGACCGATTTTTTTATTGTTTATGTTGGAGTCACCATGCCCTCTTTCGACATCGTTTCAGAAGTAGACAAACCTGAAGTCAAAAATGCTATCGAGCAGACGAACAAGGAAGTCAGCACGCGTTTCGACTTCAAAGGGTCGGATGCGCGCGTCGAACAAGCCGAGCTGAAGCTCACCGTGTGGGCTGACAACGAGTTCCAACTGAACCAAGTGCAAGACATCCTCAACGGCAAACTCACCAAGCGCGGCGTGGATATCAAGTGCCTAGAGATCAGCGACAAGATCGAGAAGGTCAGCGGCAACAAGGTCAAACGTGGCTGTGAAGTGAAGACGGGCGTCGAGATCGAGCTGGCCAAGAAGATCGTCAAGCACATCAAAGACAGCAAGATGAAGGTGCAAGCCAGCATCCAAGGTGACACCGTGCGCGGGGCCAGCAAGAGCCGCGACGACCTGCAAGATGCCATCGCCTTCGTCAAGAAGACCATCACCGATTTCCCTTTGCAGTATCAGAACTTCCGCGACTGACCATGAAACAGCCAATCAAAACTATTCTTGCTGCACTGCTAATCTCCTCTTCAAGTAGCGCCTTTGCTGAAGAATCGATCTCGTATCCAGCGATGGTTTGGGACGACATCACATATGTGCTGTCTGCTCCCGCGCGCTGGGAAAAAGACGAATGGCAGACCGCCGGATGGACGAGCTTGGCCGTACTCGGCACGGTCGCTGTCATTGACAAGCCTGTACGCGACTACATGGTGAAGCAGGATCAGAACAACCAAGCGTGGTTGCAAGTAGAGAAGTTCGGCCGTGAATATGCTGTAGGTATCACAGGTGCGTTCTTCGTCGCAGGCTTGGTCGGTGATGAGACATCGATGCACGTCGCGCAAGACGTTGTTTCTGCCAGCATCATCTCCAGCGCCATCATCGGTGTCACCACCAAGGCGGTGGTCGGACGCAGCCGCCCATTGCAAAACAAAGGCACGACAGACTTCGCACCATTCACCGACATGAACAGCTCGTTCTTTTCCGGGCACACCACGCAAGCTTTTACTTTGGCTGCGGTCATTTCAGAAACCTACAACGAGACTTGGATTGACGTGACAGCGTACGGCCTCGCCACCTTGGCTGGCACGGCACGCTCCTACCACGACAAACACTTCGCTTCTGATGTATTGGCAGCCGCCATCGTCGGCACACTCGTGGGTAAGAGCGTGGTCGCCCACAATAAAGATCTACGTAGCAACAAACTGTCCGTGCTCCCGGCTCTCTCCCAAGGCATGGTCGGCGTTCAGGTCGTAGGCAGGTTCTGATGCCAAGCGTCCTCCTGCCGCTCGCAAATGGTAGTGAAGACCTAGAAGCCATCACCTTACTCAACATCCTGCGCCGCGCAGGTATCGAGGCTGTCAGCGCCAGCTTGGATGGTCAAGCCATCCGCGGTAGTCGCGGCACCGTTATCGTGCCTGACACCTCACTCGGCGAGGCACTCAAGCGCGATTTCGACATGGTGGTGCTTCCTGGCGGGCAGCCCGGTA
>JBAYTV010000015.1:0-11748 GCA_041675405.1 Sideroxydans sp.
ATCCGGTGAAAGGCAAGTAAACCTTTGGCAATTTGCTCAACTATTCCACGTACTATTTCCAGGTCCGGTTTCGGGTTATCCATCATCCACTGTGTCAATGTTTGGCCATCAATAAATTCGGTGACGATATAGATATAGTTTCGTTTTTTGGTCTGCAGGCACGGCTTGAGTACATACGCACTGTTTATGCGCCGCGCGATCCACTCTTCCATCAGAAATCGTTCGAGGTAGGCCGGATCAGGCCGCAGGTCAATTGAGGGTGTTTTTATGATGACCTGCGTGTTTGTTTCACTCTCCACCGCCAGATAAACGTGGCTGCGACTGCTGGCATGCACTTCCCGGATAATTTGGTAGCCGTCAAACATCATCCTTGCTTCCAATATGGGAGGGAACGGTAACTCGGTTAACTGCTGATAAATCGCACTGGCATCCTGACCGGGTAATTCATCAACGCGAACGACCTGAGCGGTAAGGTTATCCGTACTGCCTTGCGCGTAGGCTTGGTCCACGATCTTTTGTGCCGCTTTATCCAGCTCATCATCGTTTTCATGGATAAGCTTAATAAGTTGGCCAGGGTCAACATATTCATAAATGCCATCGGTCACCAGCAGGAAGATATCGCACTGTTCAACGGGCAGCGCGTGATAATCAACTTCAAGTTCCTGACTAATGCCCAAAGCACGACTCAAATGGCTTTTATCCTGAGAAACCCAATGTCGATGATCTTTGGTCAATTGCTCCAGCGCTTCGCCGCGCAATCGGTAGATTCGCGAATCGCCCACATGAAGAATATGAGCTGTTGTTGATTTGATGACGATAGCGCTTAAGGTGCATACATAACCCTTGTCTTTATCGTAACGGTGCTGACTCTGCCGGGACTGTGAATGCAGCCATGAATTGGTTGCGATCAATACTTGTTGTGCGGACTTCTTTACCGACCATACTTCCGAGGTGCAAAAATAATCCGTTAAAAAACTTTTTACCGCTGTTTCACTGGCAATTTGGCTGACCTCACTGCTGCTGATTCCGTCGGCCAGCGCAATGGCAATTCCTTTGGAAATCAAAAGCGGTTCTTGGGGTATATAAATACCGTGAAAATCCTGATTGATTTCCTTGCGGCCTTTATCGGAATATTGCCCTGCAGATATTTTTAATTGGCTGGACATTTTTCAAACCGTAAGAGTCTTGGCCCCTCACAGGGCCAAGACTCTATCATCATGCAGGTTAATTAAAGGCGCGTTTAGGTGCGGTTCTTATGTGCGTGCTATATAAAGTCAAACCAGTAAACGCTAGTCCTCCCACCAGATTCCCCAGCACCGTAGGGATTTCATTCCAGATCAGGTAATCCATAACCGAGAAATTTCCACCCAAAATCAAACCCGATGGAAACAGAAACATGTTCACGACAGAATGCTCGAAGGCCATCGCAAAGAACAACATGATCGGCATCCACATCGCAATCACCTTGCCGCTCACCGAGGTAGAGATCATTGCTCCCACTACGCCCAAAGAAACCATCCAGTTGCACAGCATGCCTCTGATGAAGAGCGTCAACATGCCTCCCGCACCATATTCCGCATAACCCAGCGTTCGCGCTTCTCCAATGCCCGCAATCTTTTTACCTACCTCATTGGCTTCGACGGAAAAGCCGTAGGTAAAAATAATCGCCATCATCACCGCCACAGTCAGCGCGCCCGCGAAATTGCCGGTGAAGACCAATCCCCAGTTCCTTAGCACGCCCCCAAGTGTTACCCCGGGGCGTTTATCGATCAATGCCAGTGGTGTTAACACAAACACACCGGTCAACAGATCGAATCCCATCAAATACAGCATGCAAAAGCCAACGGGGAAAAGCATGGCGCCCACAAGGGGAGACCCGGTCTGAACAGAGACGGTGATCGCAAATACAGCAGCTAATGCGAGGATGGCACCCGCCATATAAGCCCTGATCAATGTATCCCGGGTGGACATGAAGATTTTGGATTCACCGGCATCCACCATCTTGGTAACAAATTCTGAAGGGACTAAGTAAGACATATTGTTTCCTTATATAAAAAGAAATTAAACGGGTGGATCATTTCAGAGACATCTATACGTGCTCGAATACGCACTCATCAGCAATAGCCGTGCCAGACATAATCGCGATACGAAATGCAAGGCTGAAACACCGACACGCTCCCCTCACCGAGGTCATCCTTGACCGAAAGCAACCCAATGCTTCTGTGGAACGGGGGCGGTTATTTCGATGATGAATAATTTATTGCTGTTGTTCGTTAGCTAGTTATTGCGCACCAAAACTAACCATTACTCCTTCACAACTCATTTGCCACGCACCAAATAGATGCGGGCGCTCGTGTCCATCATCCGTTTGCAGATGTAAATAAGCGCTTGCATAGGCTGGCACAAACATTGCTTGATAGGCTTGGTCTGCTATCGAAAGCAATTATGAAAATCGAAGTTATGTACTTTGGCCGACCCAGTGAATTTCTGCTGATCACGTCAGAACGGATGGATATTCCAAAGGCCATCCCTACGCTACAGCATGTGCTTGACAGATTGCGTGGCCGCGGCGGTCGCTGGGCGTATGAGCTTGATGACAGCCATGTGATGTGCACAGTTAATCAGGCACCTGCTGTGCTATCAGCCTGCATCGATAAGGGCGATGAGATCGGCATCTTTTCCCGCAAGTCCATTTTTGAGATGTGAAGAATTTCATACGGCCAGCTGGCTTTTCAAACGTAGTGGCAGAAAGCAATAGATCGAACCCAACGGCGGGTGTCATCTTTGCGTGTAGCAAGGACAAGGGAGTCGTTCCGGTTCACCCGGATCAGCGGATGTCGGGCGACGTTTTTTATTGAGAGGAATACATGATGAAAAAAAATAAAATGCGTTTAGTGGTGATCGGCAACGGCATGGCAGGCATACGCACCATTGAAGAGTTGCTCAAGATGTCGGCGGACGAGTTCGACATCACCGTGTTCGGTTCCGAGCCGCAGCCCAACTACAACCGCATCCTGCTGTCGCCGGTGCTGTCGGGGGAGATGTCGTTCAAAGACACCATCCTGAACGACTGGAGCTGGTACGAGGAAAACCATATCACCCTGCACACGGGCAAGACGGTGACCAAGATCGACCGCTTGCGCTGCGTGGTCGAAACGGAAGACGGCATCGTCGCGCCGTATGACCGCTTGCTGATCGCCACCGGTTCCAACCCCATTATGCTGCCGGTTCCCGGAATCGATCTGCCGGGAGTGGTGGGTTATCGCAGCATCGCCGACGTGGAGAATATGTTGGGCATGACGGGTGAGGGCATGCGTGCCGTGGTGATCGGTGGCGGCTTGCTCGGGCTGGAAGCGGCGAACGGCTTGTCGCTACGCGGCATGGACGTATCGGTGGTGCATCTGTGCGAATGGCCGATGGAGCGACAACTGGACAAGGTCGGCGGTGGGCTGTTGCAGGGGGCTCTGGAGAAACGCGGTCTGAAGTTCTATCTGTCGCGCCAAACGGAAGCCATCCTCGGCGAGACCTCGGTCACCGGGTTACGTTTCAAAGATGGCGAAGAGATACCCGCCGATCTGATCGTGATGTCGGCGGGCATACGCCCCAACTTCGCACTGGCCAAATCTGCGGGCATCCATTGCGAACGCGGTATCGTGGTGAGCGACACCATGCAGACCTACGACCCGAAGATCTATGCAGTGGGCGAATGCGTGCAGCATCGCGGCCAGACCTACGGATTGGTCGCACCGCTGTTCGAGCAAGCCAAAGTGGCGGCGAATCATCTCGCCCAATACGGCAGGATGCGTTACGAAGGTTCATCCGTGTCCACCAAGCTCAAGGTGACGGGCATCGATCTGTTCTCTGCCGGGGATTTCAATCCGGCGGCAGGGGATGATGAGTTGCTGTTGCAGGATGCCGCACGCGGTGTCTACAAGAAACTGGTGCTGCGCGACAACAAGCTGCGCGGCGCGGTGATGTATGGCGATACCGTGGATGGCCCGTGGTATTTCCAGATGCTGCGCGATGGAACGGATGTGTCCGAGATGCGCGAACATCTGTTGTTCGGACAGATGCATCTCGGCGATTCCGGCCACGGAGCGACTTCAAGTGTGGCGAACATGCCGGACAGCGCGGAGATCTGCGGCTGCAACGGCGTGCGCAAAGGAACCATCGTCAACGCCATCATAGAGAAGAAACTGTTCACGCTGGAAGAGGTGCGCGCCCATACCAAGGCATCTGCTTCGTGCGGCTCCTGCACCGGGCTGGTGGAAGCGTTGCTGGCGAATACGCTGGGCGGCGATTATTCCGCCAAGCCGAGCAAGAAGCCGATCTGCGGCTGCACCGAGCATGCGCATCAGGACATGCAGAAAACAATACGCGAGCTCGGGCTGAAGACCATCCCCGAGGTGATGCGGGCACTTGACTGGAAGACGACAGACGGCTGCCATGTGTGCCGCCCCGCGCTGAACTACTATCTGCTGGCCGCATGGCCGGGCGAATATGTGGACGACAGCCGCTCGCGCTTCATCAACGAGCGCGTGCATGCCAACATCCAGAAAGACGGTACCTATTCCGTTATTCCGCGCATCTGGGGCGGCGTCACCTCGCCTGCCGAATTGCGTTCCATCGCCGAGATCGCCGAACGCTACGAGGTGCCCACCGTGCACATCACCGGCGGACAGCGCATCGGGCTTTACGGCATCACCAAAGAGAACCTGCCCAAGATGTGGGGTGAGTTGGTCGAAGCGGGATTCGTCTCCGGCCACGCCTACGGCAAATCGCTGCGCACGGTGAAGACCTGCGTGGGTTCGGAGTGGTGCCGCTTCGGCACACAGGATTCGACTGCCATGGGCATACAGATCGAAAAGATGACCTGGGGTTCGTGGACGCCGCACAAGTTCAAGATCGCCGTGTCCGGCTGTCCGCGCAATTGTGCCGAAGCCACCATCAAGGATTTCGGTGTGGTGTGTGTGGACTCGGGTTACGAGATCCATGTGGGGGGCAATGGCGGCGTCAAAGTACGCGTCACCGATTTCCTGTGCAAGGTCGAGACGGAAGCCGAGGTGTTGGAATACTGCGGCGCCTTCATGCAACTGTATCGCGAAGAAGCGCACTACCTGGATCGCACCGCACCGTGGATCGAGCGGGTCGGACTGGCCCACATCAAACGACACATCGTCGATGATGCGGCGGGTCGCACCGCCTTGTATGCGCGCTTTCTGGAATCGCAACACTACTCGCAGGACGACCCGTGGAAAGAGCGTGCCGAAGGCAAAGAGGCGCACGAATACACCGCACTGGCCACCATCGGATAAGGAGAAGCGCAATGAACTGGATACAAGTCGGCAATCTGGAAGACATACCGCGTCAAGGTTCGCGCGTGGTCAATACTGCTAAGGGCGAGATCGCTTTGTTCCGTAGCGTGGACGATCAGGTGTTCGCACTCAACAACCGTTGCCCGCACAAGGGCGGGCCGCTGGCTCAAGGCATCGTGCATGGCAAACGCGTCACCTGCCCGCTGCATAGCTGGGTGATCGATCTGGAGTCCGGCTCTGCCGTCGCCCCCGACACGGGCTGCGCCCATCGGCATGAAGTGCGCATCGCGCACGGCGTGTTATTTCTCGAAGTTGAGGCAGGGGTATGCAAAGCGTAATTGCCCCTCGGCTATCCGCAGCACCTGCCGTTATTACGGGGTGGGTTGCGGTGTGGTGGTGAACGTTCCCTCTCTCCTCAATCCTCTCCCGCAAGCGGGCGAGGAAGCGAACGAACGCTACGCGAATTTCATATCTGCCGCACTTTGGACATCAGCACATTGCCCGAATTGGACGATGCGAGATACGACGCATTGCAGCCGGTGCAGTGGCCGGTCAACAGCGTTGCACTGAACGGTACGCAACGCTTGTTCGCCGATGGAAAGTTACACCCAACGGCAAAGCGCGCATGGTCGCGGTTGCACCGCAACTGCCTGCCGTGGCGACCGATGGCGACTTCCCGCTGGCGCTGGGTACCGGCCGCATCAGAGACCAAGGGCACACCATGACGCGCACTGGCAAAGTGCCGCGCCTGTTTCGGCGTGGCTGTTTTTATTCTCGCGGCATGTTGCTACGCGAGAAGCCACTGCGTGAATATCCGCTGCGCGAGAACTGGTGTGAGGTGGAAAGGTTGTACGAGATGACTTTCTGCGTGTTCATACTGAAACCGCGATACAAGTCGAGATCATCGTCAGATTCTCGTATCGCCTTGGCAACGATGGCGAATGACTCGATGAACGTCTCCCAAGTTTGGAAACGATGCTTGATGTCTTTTTCCAGCGCGCGCGCGATGAAGTCGACCAAGATCTTCGGCAAGTCTTTGCGATAGGTTTGGATGGGCGTGATGGGGAAGTTCAGGATCGCAGTGCGCGCATCGAACTGATTGTCTGCCTCGAAGGTGTGCTTGCCCGTCAACAAGCGATACAACACCGCCCCCAACGCATAGATGTCGGCACGTTGATCTAACGCCTCACCTTCCAGCTGCTCGGGCGACATGTAAGCCAAGCTTCCTGCCACCACCTCGCCCATCTTGCTGGTGGGGATGGCGCAACCGAAGTCGGCCAACTTGGCGATACCGTTCGGCATCAAGATGATGTTGCCGGGTTTCACATCACGGTGCACCACGCCGAGTGATGCCGCGTACTGCAGGGCTTCAGCCACTTGTTCGATGACGGACAAGACCGTCTCCAACGGCAGCAAAGTGTCCTCTTGCTCATGTTTATCCAGCGGTTTACCTTTGATGTATTCCATCACAAGGTATGCACCCGACGGCTCCTTAAGGTCGGCATCCAACACATGCACGATGTTACGGTGATGCATCTTGCTGCCCAGCTCCACTTCGGTGGTGAACATCGCTTTGTGCAACTCGGTCTGCGCGGTCTTGCGCAACTGTTTGAGGGCCACCGAGGCATACGACTTATCACGCATCGCCAGATAGACGTTCGAGGTCGCCCCTTCGCCAAGTTCGCGCACGATGGAATAGTTTCCAATACGGAGAGGGGTCAATGCCATGCGGTAGGAAGCGATCTATGTGGGAAGAAAATGTTCAGCCCCATAGAGTACGGGCCACAAGGATTAGTTCTACGATTGTTTCGAATACTGCCTAAGCCGATATTTCGATACGGTTTCGCCCAAGTTCTTTGGCACGATAGAGCGCGCGGTCAGCCGCACCAAAAAAGTCTTCCAGACTGCCCGACTGCGTCGTCGGTGCGATACCGATGGAGACGGTGATCTTGAACGCCAGATCACCACTGATGATCTCATTTGCCGCGACCATCGTGCGTAAACGTTCGGCGATCGATCTTGCCTGTTCGATCCCGGTATCCGGCAACAGAATGGCGAATTCCTCACCGCCATAACGCACCAGTAAGTCGTGCGGCCGCAGGTTCACTTGCATGATCTTCGCCAGCGACTTCAGTGCCACGTCACCCACCAGATGACCGTAGGTGTCATTGACCCGTTTGAAGAAGTCGATATCGATCACCAAGATGGCGCTGTTCGAACTGTCGAGTTTGCAACGATGCAGCACTCTAGGGAAGGCCTCGCTCATCCAACGGCGATTGTGTACGCCTGTCAGTGCATCAACGGTGGCCTGATGTTCGTACTGGGCGCGCTTGTTGTGGGAGGTGATGAGTGCTGAATTATCGTTGCGCATACGCCCGGCGATGATGGCCAACAGATTGCGCGCCACATCGTGCGATTGATCGACCATCGACCACACGGTGTCATGCGGCACCACCAGGACACGCGTCGGCTTGGCCGCAACGACCAGTGCCGATGGATTCTTGCCATCCACCAGCGATATCTCTCCTGTGCACTCCCCCGCTACCAGCGAAGCATGCTCCAGCGTCGCCTGCCCGACAAGATGCACGCTCAACTCGCCGCTCAAGATCATATAAAGATGACGGTTCTCCACTTCCGGTTGTAGCAACTTCTCGCCGGAAGCCAGCTCACGTAGTGTGCAGCGTTCCAACATGTATTCCACACTGGAGAAGTCCATACCCTCGAACAGCGTATTTTGTTCAGTCAGTGCACGATCTTGAGCATTCATCCTGATCTCCCCGTAATCACATCATCTAAATACTATCGTCTTGTTGCCGCACACCAGCACACGGTCTTCCACATGGTAGCGTAGACCGCGCGATAGTACGGTCTTCTCGATGTCGCGACCATAGCGCACCAAGTCATCTGGCGTGTCGCCGTGGTCGATGCGCACCGTATCCTGCTCGATGATGGGGCCGGCATCCAGTTCGTCAGTGACGTAATGGCAGGTCGCGCCTATGAGTTTGACGCCGCGTTGATAAGCTTGGTGATACGGCTTCGCACCGACGAAGGACGGCAGGAAGCTGTGATGGATGTTGATGATGCGGCCGGGGAATCGCTGGCACAGCGCAGGAGGAATGATCTGCATGAAGCGCGCCAGCACCATGCTGTCACCGCGATACTGTTCGAACAATGCGACGATCTTGTCGAACGCAGCCGTCTTGTCCTGCATATCCACATAGATGAACGGGATGCCGTGCCACTCGACGAAACTGCGCAGATCTTCGTGGTTAGAGATGACGCAGGGGATGTCCACTTCCAACTCACCACTGCGCCAACGATGCAACAGATCGTTCAAACAATGGTCCTGCTTGCTCACCAGCACCACCAACCGTTTCTTGATACTCGAATCCGAGAGCTGCCAAGTCATGTCGAACTCTTTGGAGATGGCGGTGAAGCGTTGCGCGAACTCTGCTGCGCCGAAGGGCAATGAATCGGATCGTATCTCTTGACGCATGAAGAAGCGCTGCGCCTCCTGCTCGGTGTGGTAACTCGCCTCGACGATGAAGCCACCATGTTGTGCGATGAAGCCGGTGACGGCGGCGATGATGCCTGCACGATCGGGGCATGAGATTGTCAGGGTGTAGTGATGGGCACTATGCATTGGAATTTCCTCAAACAAGTCGCTTGATTTTACAGGATAACCCCGCGTGCCAATCCATTAGGAAAGCGATAAAATGCGCACCATTGAATAAAGGTATTTGAAATGGCATCGATATCGAACACAGCAGCGAATCTTTACAACTACACAGCGCCTGTCACCGACCCGAGTTTGCTGAATGACAAAAAAGCGAACAGCAATGCCGGTCCGACAGTCGTAGCGCAAGCGAAGCTTGCCGCTGAAAGCACCATCGTTTCTATTGGGGACAACCAGAAATCGGATCCGCTGACTTACAACGCACTGGGTCTGTTGGGGAACACAAATCAGAACACCCTCACGCAGGATCCTGTCCTACAAGTGCAAAGTGTCATTTCCGACACGCTCAATTCTTTACGCGACGACGCTAATGTACCTAGCGACATCTTGGCTCAACTGAACATCCCTGGTGTGACCACTGCTAGACAGTGATCGTCGTTTTATAGAAACTCCTGCGGCAGTTGTATCGCGCCGACCGTCTCTCCCCACAACACCGACATGATGCGCGATGCCTGCTCGGCATCGCCGCTGGTGAAGAACTCGACTCCTGCTGCATCTGACGAACGGTGCGGCAACTCGATTTGGATGCGTCTTTGCACCTGCCGCGCCACCGCCTCACCCGTATCCACCAATGTGATGTCCGCCCCCACCACGTCAAGTATCAGTGGCGCCAGGAACGCGTAGTGAGTACACCCAAGGATGATGGTATCTGCGCTTTGAGCAAGTAAGGGCTCGGTGTAACGCTCGACCAACTTGCGCGTATCTGCCTCGGTCAAATGTCCGCGCTCGACTTGTTCGACCAAGCCAGGGCAACCCTGGGTGACGATCTTCACGTGGCCAGCATATTTCTCCAGCAATGCGGCAAAGCGCGCGCTCTCCAGCGTGCCCACCGTTGCCAATACACCTACCACGCCACTTTTTGTCGCAGCGACAGCGGGTTTGACCGCTGGCTCCATGCCGATGATAGGTACCTTGTTGAACTTCACACGCAAGGTGTGGGCTGCTGCTGCGGTCGCTGTGTTGCACGCGATAACGATGGCATCCGCACCTTGGGATAGAAGATACCGTGTGAGTGCGAGTGAACGCGCTTCGATGTATGCGGGTGATTTGTCGCCGTAGGGAACGTGTGCAGAATCGGCCACGTAGATAAGGCGTTCGTTAGGGAGTATCTGGCGGATATGGTGCAGGACGGACAGACCGCCCACACCCGAATCGAAGACGCCGATGGCTCCCGCACGACTCATCGTGACTTATTCCACCGCTTGGTCACGCAGGAACTCTTCATACGTGCCGTGGTAATCGTTCACGCCCTTGGCCGAGATCTCGATGATGCGGGTGGCCAACGAACTGACGAATTCGCGGTCATGGCTGACGAAGATGAGCGTGCCTTTGAACAGATCGAGGGCGGTATTGAGAGATTCGATGGCTTCCATGTCCATGTGGTTGGTCGGCTCGTCCATCAGCAACACGTTGGGTTTAGCCAGCATCAGCTTGCCGAACAACATACGGCCTTTCTCACCACCGGACAGCACTTTCACTCTCTTCTTCACGTCGTCGCCGGAGAACAACAAACGACCCAGCGTGCCGCGCACCACTTGGTCATCATCAGATGGGCCGCGCCAGTTGGTCATCCATTCCATCATCTCGATATTCTCGGCGAAGTCCGCCGCATGGTCTTGCGCGTAGTAGCCCAGCTTGGCTTTTTCCGCCCACTTGATGCTGCCGTGATCTTGTGCGAGATCACCCGCGAGGCAACGCAGCAAGGTCGTCTTACCGATACCGTTGGGACCGATGATGGCCACCTTCTCGCCCGCAACGATGCGGAAATTGACGTTGGAGAACAACATCTTGTCGTAACCCTTCGCCAGCTTTTCCACTTCGACAGCGACACGGTGCAGTTTATCGCGCTCGTCGTATTCATAACGGATGAACGGGTATTGGCGGCTGGACGGTTTGATGTCCTCGATCTTGATCTTGTCGATCTGGCGTGCGCGCGAAGTAGCTTGCTTGGCCTTGGACGCGTTGGCAGAGAAACGCGCCACGAAGGCTTTCAATTCAGCGACCTTCTCTTTGGCCTTCACGTTGTCTGACGACTGTTGCTCGCGCGCTTGTGTGGACGCCAACATGTAGTCGTTATAGTTGCCCGGATACACCGTGATCTTGCCGAAGTCCAAATCGGCCATGTGCGTACACACGCTGTTCAGGAAGTGGCGGTCGTGCGAGATGATGACCATCGTGCTGTTGCGCGCGTTGAGGATGTCTTCCAACCAGCGGATGGTGTTGATGTCCAAGTTGTTGGTCGGCTCGTCCAGCAACAGGATGTCGGGATTGGAGAACAAGGCCTGCGCCAGCAGCACGCGCAGTTTGAAGCCTGGCGCTACGGCACTCATCGGGCCTGTATGCAGATTGATGTCGATACCCAAACCCAGCAGCAATTCGCCTGCACGCGCTTCCGCGGTGTAGCCGTCGTATTCGGCAAAGGTCGCTTCCAGATCGGCAGCGCGCATGTAGTCTTCTTCGCTCGCATCGGGATTGGCGTAGATGGCATCACGCTCGCTCATCGCCTCCCACATCTCGTCGTGCCCCATCATCACCACATCCAGCACACGCTTGTCTTCGTAAGCGAACTGGTCTTGGCGCAACTTACCGAGGCGCTCGGTCTTGTCCAGCATGACTTCGCCTGAAGATTGTTCCAGGTCGCGCCCCAGAATCTTCATAAAGGTAGACTTGCCGCAGCCGTTGGCCCCGATCAGGCCG
>JBAYTV010000016.1:0-11728 GCA_041675405.1 Sideroxydans sp.
CATCAGCATCCACGAGGAAGACCTCCCCATCTTCCGTCTGCTACGCATGAGATTGCATGCCGAATCGGGAACTATCGAGGATTCGCGCGATGTGCTGGTCGATCTGTATGGCATGGATGTGGAGTTCTCGGCCGATGCGCTGGAAGAGGTATACGCCGATCTGGGGCGAGTCAGTCAAAGTGTGTTGGGCTCGACGCTCAGCGACAAACAAGCCAGTGCGGCGTTGGCCGAGATCGCCCATGCCGAGCATGTGAACGGACGCATCCGCCGTAACGTGATGGATACGCAACGTGCCATTTCGTTCCTAGTGCGCAGCAAGACACTCAGTGCGGCACAGGTGGAAGAAGTGAAACAGATACAGCAGGACATCGAATCTCTCGATGGACATACCTCGTTCCTGTTCGACAAGATCAACTTCCTGATGGATGCCATCATCGGTTTCATCAACATCAACCAGAACCGTATCGTGCGCTTGTTCTCCGTGGTGTCGGTCGCTTTACTGCCGCCGACATTGATCGCATCCATCTATGGCATGAACTTCCAATTCATGCCTGAGTTGGCGTGGAGTATGGGTTATCCGTTCGCCTTGTTGTTGATGGCGCTGACGGTGGGCTTGCCGTTCTGGTTTTTCTGGCACAAGGGCTGGCTGAAATAACCGTCATTCGGCTTCGATCAAGCGTTTCAATACCGCACCTGCCAGCATCATCCCAAACAACGGTGGCATGTAGCTGATGGTGCCGTTCACCGCGCGCGGGCGACCGCGCCCAGTGGGTTCGGGCGGGAGTGGTTTGCTTGGGTGTTCGTCCGAGAACACGGTCAATATCCCCTTTTCGATACCGTGATGTTTGCGCAACTTGAGGCGCATCTGTTTTGCGAGCGCGCATTTATCCGTCTTGCTGATGTCGGCGATCTTGATGCGGGTCGGATCGATGCGATTGCCGGCGCCCATGCTGGACGCGACCTTCAATCCGCGTTTATGGCTTTCCACCACCAATGCCACCTTGCATGATAAGGAATCGATGCAGTCCACCACATAGTCCACATCGGCGGGCACGAGGTCGTTCACGTTGTCGATGGTGAGAAAATCTTGCAGCAAGGTGACCTGACAATCGGGATTGATGTCGGCGATGCGCGCGCGCATTAGCTCCGCTTTTGATTGCCCGACGGTAGACAGCAAGGCGGGCAATTGGCGATTGATGTTGCTGGCGACGACCACATCGTGATCGAGCAGCGTTAGTCGGCCTATGCCCGCGCGCGCTAATGCCTCTGTGCAATAAGAACCGACACCGCCCATGCCCGCCACGAAGATATGCATCCCTTTGAGTTTCGCGATACCGTCATCGCCAAGCAGGATGTGGGTGCGGGCGAATTGGGGAGGAGTGGTATTTTGCATGGCGCGAATTATACGGGTGAAGTCTGCAATGCCGGCAATGTGCTGTACGCATTCGCCGAGGTCGCTTGTGCGATATCTTCCAGTGATATGTCGCGTAGCGCAGCCAAGGTTTGTGCGATACGTGGTAGGTACTCGGGCTTGTTTGGCAAGCCGCGCGCCAGAAAGTCAGGCGGGATGTCGGGTGCGTCCGTTTCTAGCACGATACTTTCCAGCGGCAGTGTCGCTGCCAGTTCACGCAGTCTGGTGGCGCGCGAATAGGTCATCGCGCCGCCGAATCCCAGTTTGAATCCCAGTTTGATGAACTCATCCGCCTGTTGACGGCTACCGTTGAAAGCATGGGCGATCCCCCCTTTTACTTTGTACTGGCGCAAATTCTTCAAGATGGTGTCTGTTGCTTTGCGGATGTGCAGCAACACGGGCAAGTCGAATTCGCGCGCCAACTTCAGTTGTTCCACAAAGAAGAATTCCTGCCGCGCTTGGTCGTGGTGGTTGATGAAGAAATCCATGCCGATCTCGCCCACTGCGATGGGGCGGTGCTGCTGCAGATAGTTGCGCAACACGAGCAAGTCATCCGGCATCGCCGTGTCGGTGTACATCGGGTGGATGCCATAAGCGGGTGCACAGTTAGGATGCTGTTCGCACAGCGAGCGCACTATGTCGAAATTGGCGCGGGCTACCGCAGGCACGACGATTAGGTTCACACCAACGTCGTGTGCATTGCGTACGACATCAGCTTGCGTGTCGCCAAATTCCTCGGCATCTAAGTGGCAGTGGGTATCAATAAACATATTGGGGCTTTCCGGCGCAGGCCGGAATGACGGGCTATTCGTAAGGAGGCCTATGTTAAACTCCACGCACTCTTTTAGCGAGATAACACCATGTCTGGAAACACATTCGGCACACTCTTTATGGTCACCTCCTTTGGCGAATCACACGGCGCAGCCATCGGTTGCATCGTGGATGGTTGCCCACCCGGCATGGAGTTGAGCGAAGCCGACATCCAACTCGACCTCGACCGCCGCAAACCCGGTACCTCGCGCCACGTGACCCAGCGCCGCGAATCGGATACCGTGGAGATCCTGTCCGGCGTGTTCGAAGGCAAGACCACCGGCACCCCCATCGCATTGCTCATTCGCAACGAAGACCAGCGCAGCAAAGACTACGGCAACATCGCCGACACTTTTCGCCCCGGCCATGCCGACTACACCTACTGGCAGAAATACGGCATCCGCGACTATCGCGGCGGCGGACGCGCCTCAGCACGCGAGACGGCAGGGCGTGTGGCCGCAGGTGCCATCGCCAAGAAATGGTTGAACGAAAGATACGGCGTGACTGTTCGAGGTTATCTCTCGCAGCTTGGAGAGATCGTCGTGCCCTTCAAGAGTTGGGATGAGGTGACAGCCGAAGGCAATAGCTTCTTCGTGGCGGATGCGAGTTACGTCGCACAGTTGGAAGACTACATGGACGCACTGCGCAAATCGGGCGACTCCATCGGTGCCAAGCTCGCCGTCGTTGCATCCAATGTTCCTGTAGGTTGGGGCGAGCCCGTGTTCGACCGCATCGATGCCGATATCGCACATGCCTTGATGGGTATCAACGCGGTGAAGGGCGTGGAGATCGGCGCAGGTTTCGATTGCGTCACCCAGCGCGGTAGTGAACACGGCGACGAACTCACGCCGAATGGTTTCGCTTCAAACAACGCAGGCGGAATCTTGGGTGGCATCACCACGGGGCAAGACATCGTCGCGCAGTACGCTATCAAACCGACCTCCAGCATCCGCATCGAACGCAACTCCATCAACAAAGCGGGCGAGGCGGTGAAGGTGTCCACCGAGGGTCGTCACGACCCCTGCGTTGGCATTCGCGCTACGCCGATCGCGGAGGCGATGTTGGCGTTGGTGTTGATCGATCATGCTTTGAGGCATAGGGCACAGTGTGGGGATGTGGTTTGTTCTACCCCAAAGATTTGATTGGGCAGACGATGGCTAGTCGCGTTTTAAATCTATTGTTGTTAATCCCGCTTCTCATCCTAAGTGCCTGCGCGACCCTAGTCCCCAAAGGCTACCTCGTTACACAGGAGAAACTCGATCACGCATGGGGTAAGTCTTTTCCGTTACAACGTGAGTTAGGTAGAGGGTTGTTCAGTACATCACTCGCCATGCCCGAGGTGACTTTCCTACCCGCACACAATCGCATCTCTTTGGCAACGAACTTCACCGTCTCTTCTTTGTTGGCGGGTGGTGTGAAGGGGCGCATCGGTTTGTCGGGAGCGTTGCGTTATGACGCAGAGCAACGCGCCTTGTATCTGCAAGATACAAATGTGGAAACCTTGGTGGTCGATCAAGGCTCGGTAGCGCTAGGTGAGGCGATGCGCCCTGCATTGAACATGATGTTGAACGAGTATCTGCGTGCGAACCCGTTATATCAATTCAGGCAGGACGAGATGCGTTACTCGGGGAAAGAGATCGACATCACGAAGATCTCCGTGGTCGAGAATGGCATCAAGTTCGACCTCAAGCCGCGCTGAATAAAGCTAGGTCAAAAACATTCTGTCCACGAAATACACGAAAATCACGAACAAATTCCCCGGCGATTTTTTCGTGATTTTCGTGTATTTCGTGGATAAATGAAGTTCGCATTATCTCGGTCATAAAGGCAGTTAAGCATTATGAATCTCATCACCCAAATCAAATGGCTGACCTTGTTCGTGTTGTGTGTCAACGCGCTGGGTATGGTCACGCCCATCATCAATGCAGGCGATTCGGTGACGTATGCGGCGCTGTCGCAATACATCGCGACGCATAACGATTGGGCGTTTCTGGTGCTGGATGGGCAGGAGTGGCTGGATAAACCGCACTTCCCGTTCTGGATCACGGCGCTGTCCTTCAAATTGTTCGGGATCACTGCGTTCGCTTACATCTTGCCGGGCTTCCTCTTTCATCTGGTCGGCGGTTACTACACCTATCGCATCGCGCGCATGTTCTATGGGCGTGAAGCGGCATGGTTGTCGCTGCTGGTTTATGTGTCGGCGTTCCACATGATGTACACCTCGACCGAGGTGAAGGCGGAGACCTTCCTTACCGGTAGCATCATGGCGGCTTCCTATTATTGGTTGCGCTACGACGGCGCATCAAAACTGAAGTATCTGTTGCTGGGCGCGTTGTTCAGTGGCGTGGCGATGATGACTAAGGGGGTGTTCACGCTCATCACCATCACCAGTGGTCTGGTGTGTATGTGGATGTACCGGAGACAGTGGCACAAGCTGTGGAGTGTGAAGTGGTTGTTCGCCTTAGTGTTGACAGTGGCGTGCACCGCGCCCGAGCTGCTTGCGCTGTATCTGCAATTCGATGCCCATCCCGAGAAGTTGGTGTTCGGGCGCACGGATGTGTCGGGTATCAAGTTCTTCCTGTGGGATAGCCAGTTTGGACGTTTCTTCAACACAGGGCCGATTAAGGATGCGGGCGGAGCGCCTTATTATTTCGTGGCGGCGTTCCTGTGGGCTTTTTTGCCGTGGGTGGCGGTGTACGTGGCGGCGATGTTCTCGGGTGTACGCAATTTCGCCGCGCGTAGCGTCGCAGAGCGCTCGCAATTCGTTTACCTGTGTGCTGCGTTCTTCATCACCTTCGCCATGTTCAGCGCGACGAAGTTCCAGTTCGATTACTACACGGTCATCATCTATCCCTTTGCGGCAATTCTTTGCGGTCATTATTTGGCTGGCGTGTTGGCTGATGTGGAAGGGCATCGCAAGTTGTTGATCGCGCAGATCGCTACCACGCTAATACTGGTGCTGATGGTGGCAGGCCTTGCGCTACATGTCGGCAAGATGTCGTTGAGCGTAGTGGTGGTGGCGATGTTGTGCGCTGCCGCGATATACGCTTTCGTCTACCGTATTCGCATGCGCGTCAACATGCTATTGGTGTTACCCGTGTTCGCTGTCGCTATGTTGTATGTGTTCCTGACGCAGCTGGCGACGACGACCTATCTCGCGGCGAGCATCCCTTACAACGTGAATAAGTTGCTGGCGGATGAGCCGAGTGCGCCTATCTATGTGTTGCAGATGGATGTGATCGTGTCGCGCGAGTTGGCGCTGTATAACGCGTCACCTTGTTATGCGGCGGGTGATGTGGCGAGCTTGCCGAGCAGGGGAGAGAGCTACTATCTGTTGGTGCGTGCGGCACAACTCGACGAGTTGGGCGTGAACTTAGGTAAGGTGGAGCCGGTCGCTCAAGGCGATTGGGTGGTGCACAAGACAGGGACGTTGCCGCGTATGCTTAAGTTGGCAAAGGGCGATGAGCTGTTGGAAGACATCCGCCTCGTGCGTGTGATACCAGCATCGCCTTGACTGCATCATTCCATTCCCCTGCAGGGAGATGGAATCGGTTCAGATTTAGGTTGAATCCCTACCGTTTTACGCGTTGATACAGCCTGAAGCGCTCGTCCTGTTTACCCTGACGTCCACCTTCCCATAATTTCTCCCAGCCGATCTCGTCTTCGATGGGCTTGGCGATACGATCGCCCTGTACCAGCAGCAAGTTACAGACGCGGGTCGCATTCTGGCGCAGTTTGATGTTGCCGAAATATTCCAACATGGCGCGCTGGCTATCACCGACACGTACATCCGCGATGCAGTTATAGCGTTTTGGCAAGTTGCTCTTCAGATCGACCACCATGGGGCGATAGCTCTTGCTGGCATCGATCAGAGGTAGCCACAAAGTCATCGCCAATATCCAGATCAAACTGATGCCCGCAGTCCAGTTTATGAGCGAGCGGCGCACGGAACGGCCGACGCGCCATACCAGCACGATCCACAGCACGCTCGCCAATACGGCGACACTGAACCCGAAGGTGTTCACCTCCAACTGGAAGTTGGGTTGCATGGTGCGCACTTTCCGTGCGATCAAGGAGCCGTAGTTGAGAAGCACTCCCGTCCAGCCCGACCACAGCACGATAGCGAGCAGGGCGAAGGTCATGATGCCGAACCAGTCGAGTGCGTTGGCTGCGCCGCGCCGTAGTGTGGAGAGCGCAGCGGTGGCAAGTAGCGCGATAGGCAACAACATCGGCATCGCATTCTGGTCGTTGATGTCTTTCACGCCGCTCAACACTAAGAACATGACGATGAAGGTCACTAGTAGTAACTGAAACTCGGGTTCGTTCCACATGCGCTTGCGCGCCTCCCAAACCGTCCATGCGGCTAGTGGTGCCGCAGGCCATGCCAGCCAGGGCAGAGCGCTGAGATAATAGAGTGTCTTGCTGTATTCACCGCCTTTGGCGTATTCGAACCAGCGTCCGATGTTGCGCGTCCACGCCCAATCGGTGAATAGCGCGGGTGAATGTTGATAGACGAGATACGGCCACACGGTGAGCCAAGGCAGTGCGCATAGAAGCGCGATGCCCAGCGTAGTGAGGTAAGTGCGTGTGCGCCAATGGCGAAATGCCAAAAGACTGAGGCTGATGAGCAGGAATAACATCGGGGCGACGAAGCCCTTGCTCATGAAGCCGATGCCCACGCCGATACCGACGAACACACCTGCGAGTTGCGGGCGGCGCAAGCTCAACGCGTAGCCGTACAACATCATGGCGCAACCCGTGAGAAGTGCATTGTCGGTGAGGATCTCGTGCGCGCGGAACAACATGCCGAGGCAGCCGATAAGGATGATGGCGGCGGGCCAGCCACGGTTGTTGCCGAACAGTTCGCGTCCGGTCAGGCCGACGAACAATAAGGTTAGAGTAGTGTAGAAACCCGAAGCGAGCCGCGCGCCGTCGTGCAGTGCTAATAGTGGTGAGAACAGCTTGGCGAAGATCGCGGCCGTCCAGTAATACAGCGGCGGTTTGTCCAGATAGGCTTCGCCCGCAAGAGTAGGGATGAGCCAATCGCCGCTTTGGATGTAGTGATAGATGAGGCCGAAACTGTAGGCTTCATCGGGCTTCCAGGGGTCGTGACCGACGAGTCCGGTGAACACCCAAACGCCACACAAGAGGAACAACAACCACGCTTTCATTCTCGTGATCTCGGGTTCCTTCATTTGTGTGTAGTACGCGTACATTTATTCGACCATCTTGATGGTTTGGCCTAAGACGGGTTCGCCTTGAGGATACTGTGCATTGATGAGACGCAGATATTTTTCTGCGTTCTTGCCGAGGGGGGAATTCAGTGCGAGCTTGGCATAGGTGTCGCCAGTCTTGGCAGAGGCAAGTTTGATCGTGAGAGGTTTGATCGCTTTGCGTTCATCCGGGGTGAGTGCGTGGAAGCTGCGTATGCTAGCTTTCATCAAGGCTCGATGTGCGGACAAGACGGGCTCTGTCTTTGCGCTGCCTTGCAGCAGGAATGCCTTGCCATCCAGGTAGACGATACCCAACTCCAACTTGCTGGTGCTGGCGATAGCCGCTGAGGACTTCTCGATGGTCAGTGATTCGATAGTGGCTGAGCTACCAGACAGGCGGCGCGCATACTCGGGCGGTGTGCCTGAAGGTTTGCCATCCACCTTCAATTCGAGTGCAGCGTCATTCGTTGGATTGACCGCGATGAGTTGGCTGGGCGAATTCTTGACACTCCATTGTGGCGGGAAGTCTAGTGCGATCCCGAGGTCGCGATGGGTGAATCTGTTATTGCGCACCACCCCTTCATCCACACTGTCATTGAAGGTCAGTCCATCCGTTTGTTTTTGGTATTCGGGCTTGCCTTCGAGCGGGTTGCTCACCTTGAGACTGGACGCTTCGCCGACGACTTGTCTGAAGCGAGTGTCGTTGTCGGGGTGAGTGGCGAAGGTGCCGTGGTAGCGGCGCGGTTCGCGTCCTTCTTGTTTGGCGAGTTCGGCATCGAACAGTTCTTGGTTCTTCAAGACGCTGACGACGCGGATCATCGCTTGCGGGTCATAAGAGGTACGTGCCAGATACTGTGCGCCAAGGCGGTCTGCTTCCAGTTCGTGCTCGCGTCCATAACCGGAGAGCAAGGCGCCACTGAGCAGATTGGCGATGTCACTTCCTGCTTGCGTCGAAAGTCCGGGTACGAAGATGGAAGCGAGTGAGATGCCTATCCCCGTTGCTTGGGAGGCGCTTTGTTGACGCACGCCATGACGTGCGGTGACGTGTCCCACCTCGTGTCCCAGCACGGCTGCCAATTCTGCTTCCGAATTGAGATAAGCCATGATGCCGCGCGTGACGTAGATGTAGCCGCCTGGCAATGCGAAGGCGTTGATCTCTGGCGAATCGAGAACGGTGAAGCGGTAATTCAGATGGGGACGGTGACTATTCTTGGCGACGGCTTGTCCCACTCGGTTCACATAGCTTTGTAGAGCGGGATTGTCGTACACCTTGTATTGCTTGCGTACATCGACATCCGCGTTGCGTCCGAGGCTGATCTCTTGTGATTCCGACATCATCACGAAATCCTGCTTGCCGGAGACGGGGTTGCGCGCGCAACCCGTGAAGGTCAACGCAAAACAGGTGATGAGGAGTATCGGAAGTGTCTTGGTCATGGGTTCGTTCCGCAAAAGAAAAAGGCAGCCAACGCTGCCTTTATCTTAATGCCTATTCGCCAACTATCAAGCCGCTGCTTTAGCGCCGGTCTTGTACTTGTTGTTGAATTTCTCGATACGGCCTGCCGTATCCACGATCTTCTGGGTGCCTGTGTAGAACGGATGGCACTCTGAGCAGACTTCGACGTGCAATGTCGGTTTGCCCAATGTGGAACGTGTGGTGAATTTGTTGCCACAGCTGCAAGTGACTGCAACGTCGGCGTATGCGGGATGGATGTCAGCTTTCATTTTTTACTTCCTGAGTTGGGTTGGGCGCGGCTTGGGTACGCGCACTGATACGAATTAGGGCGCGCATTATCCATAAAAAGAGAGACTTGGGCAAATTCTTTGTGGGGTGCTCGTATTTACTGGATTTGGCCGCGTTCGATGCAGATGCCGACCATCTTGCAGTTGCGGATAGCTTGTAATTTGGCGACGCTGACTTTGACCCATGGGGCATTGAAGTCTTTGAGGATGATCTGGGCGATGTGTTCAGCCAAAGTCTCCAGCAAGGAGAAGTGGCCTTCGCTCAGTACGGTCTGGATGTGTTGAGCCACTTGTGCGTAGTCCAACGCATCGTTGATGTCGTCGCTGTGGCAGGCGCGGCTGTTCGGCAGGGCGATCTCCAAGTCGAGTTGCAACGTCTGTGGGACGCGTTTCTCGCGTTCATAGATGCCGATGAGGGTGACGACTTTGAGTTCGCGGATGAAGATGATGTCCATATCGAGGCGGCTTTGGCTGTTTGGTGGTGATAACGCATTCAAGTAGAATGCGGCGCTTTCGCATTTTAAGGTAATCCAGATGACTACTCTTGTCTTTGTTGTGTGTGCCTATCTGCTCGGCTCGGTCTCGTTCGCAGTGTTGATGAGCAAGGCGTTCGGTCTCGCTGACCCGCGTACCTACGGCTCTGGCAATCCCGGTGCGACCAATGTGCTGCGCAGCGGTAAGAAGGCGGCGGCGGTGCTGACACTGTTGGGCGATGCGGCCAAAGGCTGGCTGGCAGTGTTCCTCGCCATTAAATTTGCACCTCACGATGGCGATGGCCTATTGATGGTTGCTTTAGTGGCGCTGGCGGTATTCCTTGGGCACGTATTCCCTATCTTCCTCAAATTCCAAGGTGGCAAAGGCGTTGCGACAGCGCTGGGTGTGTTGCTGGCGTTGAGTGGCTGGATGGGTTTGGCGGTGCTGGGTACTTGGCTGCTGGTGGCGGTCGTATTCCGCTATTCCTCACTCTCCGCCCTAATCGCGGCGATTGTTGCTCCCGTCTATGCCATGCTGTTCCAACTGCGACCTGAATTGGTTTTGGCGACGGCGATCATGTCTATGTTGTTGATCTGGCGTCACAAGAGCAACATCCAAAACTTGATGATGGGCAAGGAAAGCAAGATTGGTAGCAAGAAGAAAGAAGCTCAGTCCGTGTAGTTCAAGTCTTGGAGGTCCCAACGCGGCTTCACGTTGAAGCGGTAGCCGTGTTGAGCAGATTGATGCTGCAAACGCATCGCGCCTGCGAAGGCAATCATCGCGCCGTTGTCGGTGCAAAATTCCAGATCAGGGTAGAACACGGTACCGCCGCGTTTGCTGATGTCTTTATGTAGACGGTTGCGCAATGCTTGGTTCGCCCCCACACCGCCAGCGATCACCAATTGGTCCAATCCGGTTTGACCAAGAGCAGTCAAAGCCTTTTGTGCCAATACATCCACGATGGCTTCTTGTGCTGCATGGGCGATGTCTGCGCGGGTCTGTTCGGGAATTTGAAATTCGCGAAGCGATTCGTTTGCCCCCTCGCCCAAGGGTTCGAAATTGCCTTTCTCGTTTGTCCTTTCTCCCGCTTGCGGGAGAAAGTTAGAGAGAGGGCTTCCGGGGAGAGGGTTGGGGTGAGGGAAGCGGACTTGTTGATTTACCAGTGTCAGCACGGCGGTCTTCAATCCGCTGAAACTAAAATCAAGGTCGCCGCTGTGCAACATCGGACGCGGCAGCTTGAACCTGCCGGGGGTGCCGCGTTGCGCCAACTTGGATAGCAAGGCGCCGCCGGGATACTCCAAACCTAATAACTTGGCGCTCTTGTCGAAAGCCTCTCCCGCCGCATCATCTATGGACTCGCCGAGCAACTCGTAATGGCCGACACCATCCACGCGCATCAGTTGTGTATGTCCGCCAGACACCAGTAACGCGACAAAGGGGAATTGTGGCGCTGGATCAGATAGTAGTGGTGAGAGCAGATGCCCCTCTAGGTGGTGCACACCGATAGTTGGAACATCTAACGTGTAGGCTAGGGCGCAAGCGACACTGGCACCGACCAACAGTGCGCCAGAGAGCCCCGGACCTTGCGTGTAGGCGATGGCGTCGACTTCATCCAGTTTGCAACCCGCCTTTTGTAGCGCGCTTCGAATCAGTGGCAATGCATAGCGCACGTGGTCGCGCGAAGCGAGTTCTGGAACAACACCGCCATATTCATTATGCAATGCGATCTGAGAATGCAGCGTGTGCGCGAGTAAGCCGTGCTCGGTGTGATACAGCGCGATACCTGTCTCGTCGCAAGAAGATTCGATGCCTAATATGAGTTTCACAATGCACTTTCGATGTGAACGACTAAGGCCGGCATTGTACGTTTTGCGCGGGTTTCAGCGTGAGTGCACATTTGTGTGAAGTAATTTTTACAAAACGCTTGACGAGAAGTTCGTCATCTATATAATGCGCACCTCTTCGACGCCGAGGCGGATGAGGAAGCGGTAAAAAGTTCTTTAAAAATATATAAAAAACAATCGATTAGTGTGGGTGATTGTGTTGAGGCAGACGAGTATTGCTTAGGTGATACGGATCG
>JBAYTV010000017.1:0-11617 GCA_041675405.1 Sideroxydans sp.
AGCGAGGATGCCAAGATGATTGAGAATGGCTTAGCGGAAGCGCGTCAGATGATGTCACGCATCAAGGGGGGAAAAGTGCCGATGGCATTGGGGCAGATTGCCCCTCCAGCTCAAGCAACCGCAAGTGGAAAAGAGCGCATCACGGGTAAAGTCACCTTGAGCGATTCCCTGAAAGGTAAATACAGCCCTGACGATACCGTATTTGTTTTGGCGCGTGCAGCGGAAGGCCCGAAGATGCCGTTGGCTATCGTGCGCAAACAAGTACGTGATTTACCGTTTACGTTCGAATTGGATGACAGTATGGCGATGCAACCGCAGATGAAGTTGTCTGGTTTCGATAAGGTCGTTGTCATCGCACGTATCTCGAAATCGGATACTGCGATTCCCGAAGCAGGAGACGCACAAGGACTCAGCCAGGCTATGAGTCCGGGAGCGAAGGGCGTGAACTTGAAGATCGATCAAATCGTGAAGTAAGTCACACTTCAATCTCAAAAAACCGCATCGTTTTTGATGCGGTTTTTTTACGCCTTATCGACGTTAAGCTGCAGCCAGTACTCCAATAATGCGAGATGCCACAATTTGCTACCGTTAAGCCGCGTGAAATACGCTTCCGGTGATGCGAGAAGTTTTTCAACATAGGTGCGATTGAATAAGCCGCGTTTCACACAGGCATCTGACAGCAGGATTTTTCGCATGAACTCTAGGAATTCACCACGTACATATTTTAAGGCAGGGACTGGGAAGTATCCTTTTGGTCTGTCGATGACGGAATCGGGAATCAGCCCGCGTGCGATGGCTTTGAGGGGGAACTTGCCTCCTTCCTTGAGGCGCAATTCGGGTGGCATGCGAGCTGCAAGTTCCACCAATTCATGATCGAGGAAGGGTACACGCGCTTCCAGCCCCCAAGCCATGCTCATGTTATCCATACGCTTCACTGGATCATCCACGATGAGCGCCGTCACATCGAAGCGCAAAACTTCATCTAGGAAAGTGTCGGCATAGGGCTTGGTCAATTCGTTGTGCACCAGTTCACTGGTCACATCATGCAGGTGATACGCCGCATCGACGGTCTCCAGATATTCGGCATGGTCACGGTCGAAGTAGTTGCTGCGGAAGCGGTCCAGCGTCGAACCTTGTGTGGCATCCATCTTGGGATACCAGAAGTAACCGCCGAATACTTCGTCTGCACCTTGCCCTGCGAGCACCACCTTTACATCTTGCGAGACCTTCTCAGACAGCAGATAGAACGCGATGTTGTCCTGACTCACCATCGGCTCCGACATGCTGCGCACCGCTTCTGGCAGGCGCTTCAATACTTCGCTGTTGGGGATGAGGTATTTATGGTGCGTGGTTTGGAAACGTTCAACCACTTGGTCCGAATATTCGAACTCATCGCCATTTTCGGCATCTCCCCCGATGTCCTCGAAGCCGATAGAGAAGGTGTGAAGGTCTGGCACGCGATCTGCCAGCAAGCCGACGATGAGGCTGGAATCCAAACCGCCGGAAAGTAATACCCCCACGGGTACATCGGTGGCGAGGCGATGGCGTTCCACCACTTTGGATAGCACATGGCGCGTGGCGCTCAGCCAATCTTGCTCACTCAAGGTAACGCTTGGTCGTGTCGCATCCAATGACCAATAGCGGCGATGTGTCACTTCGCCATCGGCAGTGAAGGTCATGCAGGTCGCAGGCGGTAACTTCTTCACGCCATTCAGCAAGGTGCGCGGCGCGGGAACGCAGGAGTGCAGGGTCAGGTGGTGGTGCAGAGCGACAGGGTCGATGCTGGTGTCTACACCGCCCGCCGCAAGCAAAGCCTGCAAGTTGGAAGCGAAACGTAGCGATGCCCCGTCCACTGAATAATACAAAGGCTTGATGCCGAAACGGTCACGCGCGAGGAAGAGCTTTTGTTCGCGCCTATCCCAGATGGCGAAAGCGAACATGCCATAGAAACGCTCGACACATTGTTCACCCCAAGCGTGATAGGCCTTGAGGATGACTTCGCTATCACCTTCGGAAAAGAACTCATACTCCATCTCCACCAGTTCAGCACGAAGTTCTTTGTAGTTGTAGATCGTGCCGTTGAACACCAAGGTCAGATGGAGTGTCGCGTCCGCCATAGGTTGTTTAGCGTGCTCGGAGAGATCAATGATAGACAGGCGGCGGTGACCGAATGCGAGCGGGCCGTCCTGATACATTCCTTGCGCGTCCGGTCCGCGTTTGGACAGACGGTCGCTCATGTGACTTATATTTTTAGGATTTGGGGGTTGTTTGTCGAAACGTAACTCGCCGCAGATGCCGCACATAGGATATGCCTCGTACAAAGAGAAAAGCCCCGCATTTTACCGCGAGGCTTTTTGTATATTTGGCTCCCCGATCTGGACTCGAACAAGGGAGCTGCGGATTAATAGTTCGTGTGACTTACTGAATTCATGCAACTATCATGAATAATTCTAAGTAATTTTCAGCAACTTCCTGCAACTTGTTGCCTTCACCTAACCTCTACCGAACCAACATTATTTACCGCTCGCTGGTTCTCATTTTAACTTCATCCCAATCTTCGAGTTGCGAAATTTTCACTGAACTGAAACCGATCTTGATAGGGAAGTGGGGGAGGAGGCAGAGTGGTGAATTTGAAAACTGGCGAGATGAATTCGCACTTAAACCTCAGTTCATAGACATCTACTTCTCTCGATCAACTCATGGAGTTTAGGAGAAGTTGGCGCATCGTATGACTTGCTCATAGCTCTACTGGCAGGAGTGATATCGGTTAATCGACGAGCGAGAAACTTTGTTTCTCCCTGCCGAGTAGTTGCCTTGATTGCATCAAATCTGGATTCGTTAGGTACATGCGGAGATTTCATGACACACCCCCTTTAGATACACTTTTGAATGGGAAAACAACTAAGTAGAACTGCCAATCTACTCCCTACGATTTCAAATATCAACGTGGTTGTTAATATCTCCGTCTCTTTGTTAGTTGCCTCCCGGAAACACATACGGAGAAGTGGCGAACTGGAAGACTGGCACGTTCATACGGCCCTATTCAGGCAGCAATACCACCACATCCGCCTGAACAAACTTCGGATAAATATCCATGTAGTCAATGTGTAATAGATGCAGGCCTATATATTTTGGCATATATCTTTGAGGAGACTAGTGGGCTACTGTGCTTAACACTTAAAAGGGCAAAACCGTTGAAAAGCGGTGACGCAAAATCTCCGGACCCAAGTTCTTTTGAATAGGTCAGCGGGATTGCTGGATGTTCAGTATTTGCCCATTGATAATTTTCTTAATGCGAATGCTGAAATCAAACCAATTCTTTAGTTCGATCGAGTGGCACTCCTACAGAGTAGGCTTGATGCTATCGCGTCGATTCGCCATGTCGAGCTCGGCGATTTCCTGATGAAACTTTCCGCATTACATCTTAGGACGCACATTGCATTGCAAGTGCTGCTGATTCTTATTACAGCAACGTGGGGCATGACGTATTTCCTAGCGCATCACCTCAGAAAGGACATGATCGTTTTACTGGAGTCGCAACAATTGGCTTCAGCAACTGACATTGCCCATAGCATTGATGGGGAGTTGCAGTTTCGTATCAGAATGCTTGAGGCCACCGCTTCGAGAATAACGCCCGAGATGGTTTCTCATCCGCAACAATTGAAGCAATATCTAAAAAGCAATCCAGACCTGATTATCCCGTTCGGGATTGGAGTCGTCGTCATTTCAAATGAGGGTAAGGGGGTCGCCGATTACCCACACCAGACAGGTCACTTGGGGGACACTTTTAGCGGGCGTGAGTACTTCAAACAGGTTATTTCAACCAACAAGCCCTATGTGGGCACTCCCCGCATTGGCAGATATTCCAAGAAGCCAGAAGTAGGATTTGCTGTGCCTATTTTTGATAAGGCGGGGAAAAGAATATCCGTTCTAGTTGCGTATTCTGAACTTTCGGATTCTGATTTACTCGGTCCCGTCATTAAATCGGTTGAAGGTGAATTTAAAGATCGGATTCTTCTGTTCTCGGCACGAGACAGAATGATCATCACAGGAACCGACTCCACACGCACACTAACTCCCGCCCCTCCACTTGGTACTAACCTTCTACTTGATCGCTTCCTTGATGGGTTCGAAGGGTCTGGCATTACGAATAACTTGCGAGGTGTTGAACTTTTTGCCTCAGCTAAAAGCATACCCACAGCAGGATGGGTCGTTAGGGTCGGTGTTCCTACTAAAACTGGATTTGCACCGATTAGGCGGATGGAAAAATTGGCCTATTCAATCGCTTCAGTGGTGACGATCCTTGTGGGCATTATGATTTGGTTAGTAATCAAACGGTCGATGAGCCCACTCTATGAGGCATCTGTTCAAATAACAAGGATGACAAAGAACAAGGCACATATGGAGCATCTTCCGATCAGAAGGAATGATGAAATTGGCCAACTGATCGCTTGTTTCAATTCGCTTGTGACAGAGCGCAACTCGTTGGAGACAACTCTGGCCCATAAGGCGAATATTGATTTTCTAACCATGACGAACAATCGTGGCCATTTTATGGAGATAGCCGAGGCGGAACTTAATCGTGCAAAACGTTACGACAAAGACCTGTCGATAGTCATGTTGGATATAGATAACTTCAAGCATATCAACGACAGTTGTGGACACAAGTCTGGCGACGCTGTGTTAGTCAAGCTTGTTCAGGTTTGTGTCCAGATGCTGCGCAGTGTAGATACTCTAGGAAGAATTGGTGGAGAGGAATTCGCCATTCTGTTGCCAGAAACACCCAAAGAAGAAGCTGTGGAAGTAGCGGAACGTATAAGAATGGCGCTTTCGAGTGTCAAAGTAACAGTTGATCAAGGTGGACCGATCGATTTTACAGTTTCGATTGGTGTTGCGAACCTTTGTAACGATGACGATGACGTTGACGATCTACTAAACCATGCTGACAAAGCACTCTATGATTCAAAGCAAAGCGGTAAAAACAGGGTGAGTGTGGCAGTTCAATAGGTATGGTGCATGCAAAGGTGGCATACTCGGTCAGGCTACGGCGTGGCTCACGCACTCACTGTTCGCATCCTGTCAATTTTCTCGATAACAGCCTGATAGAGATCATGGTCGGAATCGGGATTATTGCGGTCTGGATGATGGGCACTACGGATCTTCCTCAGTTTAGTCATACAGTCAGGCAGGTCATGTACCTTGGTCACTCGATCACCATTTTTGATCATCACGCGCTGAAGCTCTGCCTCGGCGCCTTCGCGTGAGTCATATAACTTTTTGCTGCCAAGACGCCAGCCATCTTGATTTTTGCGCGGAGATTGCTTTTCCTTACCATCAAACCAGACCCATTTGCCAGTATCGGGATCCTGTTCAAAATCAACGGTGGTGATGGCGTAGGTGTAGGTGAGCGGCTCGATTTCCTTGGCGAATAGATTGATGACCTTGCCGACAGTCCCCACCATCGCAAGGTAATACGCACCTGCCTCATGCGGGCAGAAGGCGTTACTGAGCGTAGGTGACACGCTGCCAAGCATTGTTTCAGGCTTGCTGTCGATACTGGATGAATTCATTTCAGCCATGCGGCTGAGTGCTTTGCGTTGTGCGTTTGTCACTGGTATTGTTCCATTCGTATCTTTTTTGCGACTTGCTAGCTATTATTACGAGCTAGGGCACCGCTGATTTAAAAGCACAAAATAAAAAGGCCACCTCGAAAGATGGCCTTCAATGTTCTGGCTCCCCGACCTGGACTCGAACCAGGGACCTGCGGATTAACAGTCCGTCGCTCTACCGACTGAGCTATCAGGGAATTGATGCGGCCGCTATACTAACGGCAGAAGGCGTTTCGGTCAACCTTTGAAGCGCTTTTAAGGTGAGATTCTGTAGCATAAGGACGGAGTAATGGTTCAACTCAATTACAATCATCATCATGGATAAAAAAACAGTTCTCATCAAAACGTCTGTCGGCGAAGTCACTATTTCTGGTCTGTCCGGAGATATGAAACGTGTGATGCTACTCATCGACGATAAGTCCACCGTAGAAGAAGTGACCAAGCGCGCGCCCCCAAGTCTGCGCGGAGACCTGCCCGAGATCCTTCAGAATCTGATCGATGCAGAGTTGATTCGAGATAAAGACAAAGTCGTTGTCGCCCCTAAGATAGTCGCTCCCAAGATGGCCTCCCCCAAACCTGTAGCTCCTCCCATCGATGAAGAGCTTGATTTCACTTCGATGGTCGCAAGTCCAAGTGCAGCTGCAATGGCTGAAGAAGGCGCGAGATTAAGAGCCAAGCAAGAGGCTGAAACAGCGAGATTGAAGGCCGAGCAGGAGGCGTTGCGCAAGAAAGCAGAGCTAGAGGCAGCGGCAAAAGCGAAGGCAGAGGCTGATGCCGCACGCATCAAAGCCGAGCAAGAAGCTGCCAGGTTGAAGGCTGAGATGGAAACGGCCAAGGCTCGTGCTGAGGTGGAAGCGAGGGCTAAGCAGGCCGAAGAAAAAGCCAAGCAAGAGGCAGAAGCGGCTCGTCTGAAATTGGAACAAGAGGCGGCTCGAATCAAGGCAGAGCAAGAAGCGGTACGCGTCAAAGCAGAATTAGAATCAGCCGCAAAAGCAAAGGCTGAAGCTGAAGCGGCGCGTATCAAAGCGGAGCAGGAAGCTGCACGGATCAAGGCGGAGTTGGAGGTAGCCAAAGCACGTGCCGAAGCGCAAGCAAGAGCGTTGGCCGAGGAGCGTGCAAGGCAGGAGGCAGAAGCAGTACGCCTAAAAGCCGAGCAAGAAGCTGCTCGTATCAAAGCGGAAGAAGACGCTACGCGCCTTAAAGCCGAACAAGAGGCCGCGAGGATCAAAGCCGAACAAGAGGCTGCCCGAATCAAGGCGGAGCAGGAAGCTGTTGCGCGTGCGAAGGCAGAAGCTGACGAGCGAGCTAGAAAAGAAGCAGAAGCAGCAAGGATAAGAGCAGAAGAAGAGGCGGCCCGCGCCAAGGCGGAAGCCGAAGCAGCACGTATCAAAGCTGAACAAGAAGTAGCTATCGCGAAGGCCGAGTTGGAGGCAGCCACAGCGCGCGCCGATGCCGAGGCGAAAGCGTTGGCTGAAGAGCGTGCGAAGCGTGAAGCAGAAGCTGCGCAGTTGAAAGCAGAGCAAGAGGCAGTAAAGGCCAAAACAGAGCAACAGGCGGCTGAACGCGCCAAGGCCGAAACAGTTGCACGAATCAAAGCCGAGACTGAAGCCGCTCGTATCAAGGCAGAACAAGAAACCTCCCATCGACAGGCTGCGGAAGCGGCAGAGAAAGCTAGGCGTGACGCGCAGTTGGCGAAACAAGAGTCCCTTGCGGCATCTGCAACCCCAGTTTCTTCAACTGCCTCTCCATTCCAGATCAATCTTGATGTATTGAATGCAGGTATGGCACCCGCTCCGGCGCAATCAGTCTCGCAAGATGATGTTCGTCTGAAGGCAGAGCAAGAGGCCGCGCAGCGTGCGGCTGAAGCAGCTAAGGTGTTGGAAGAACAGAAGGCAAAACAAAAAGCAGCAGAAGAGATGGCGCGTTTGAAGGAAGAGCAAGAAGCGGCTCGTCTGCGTGCGGAACAAGAAGCGCGTGCACAGGCAGAAGAACAAGCACTGGCTGCGGAGCAAGCGAGTGCTTGGGCAGAAGCAGAGCAGCGCGCCAAGTCACAAGCTAACCTCAATGTTGAAAATGCGGCACAGCAATCGGTGCAATCCAAAGCTAAAGCCGCGCAAAAGCCCGTATCCAAGGCGCGCCGTAAGCCACTGCCCGTGGGCAAGATATTCATGGGGTTGGTGGTCTTGAGCATCGGAGCGATCTTTGTGTTGCCCTTGGTGTGGCCGCTACAGGAATTCATCGCACCTATCGAACAACGTATCTCGGCACAACTCAAACAACCCGTGAAGATCGGTAGCATGAGTGCGGCGATATTGCCTATGCCTAAGGTTGAGTTGCAAAACCTGAGTATCGGTGCGGGTGAGGAGATCAAGGTTTCGACCGTCTCTATTTTTGCAGATCCGATCACGCTTTTTGCAGAGCAGAAAGCGATCAGCAATGTCGAGCTCAAAGGTGCAACGGTGGATGGTCGCCGCTTGGAGCAATTGACTACGGCATTGAAGGGGGTGGGTGGGGATGCGCAATATCCGATTCGACACCTGACCATTCAAAACTTGCAAGTGAGCGCAGAGGGTATCGAGTTACCCCCTCTGAGTGGAAGTGCGGACATCGCGCAGGGACAATTCACACGTGTGGTCTTGCATAGCGACGACAATAAATTCAACGTTGAGGTCGTGCCGATACAGAATCGTTGGCAACTCAGCTTCGGCATCAAAGAACGTGCAATGCCATTGTTGTCTGACGTCGCGTTCAGCGATTTCACCGCCAAAGGTGTGATCGGCGATGGTGAGATCGATTTCAGCGAGATCGATGCGCATGCTTACGGCGGTATCTTGTCGGGCAGAGGCAAGCTTGCTTGGCGTAAGGGCTGGCAACTGCAAGGTCGTATGCAGGCGAAGACGATGGAGTTGGAAAAGATGTTTCCTCAGTTCGGCCTTGCAGGTGAAGTGTTCGCGGACGGATCGTTCACGATGCTGAGCACCAAGTTTTCACAGCTAGGTGATGCGCCTAAATTCGACGGGTCGTTCTCTGCCAATAAAGGCGTCATCAATGGAATGGATATGGTGGAGACAGCAAGGTTGTCCAGTCGCGAACATCTGCCGGGTGGTCGTACGCACTTTGATCTGTTGACTGGCGCAGTGCAACTCGACAATCATGTCAAACGCTTCCGTCAAGTGAAGATCACCTCGGGTATGTTGAGTGCCACCGGCTCTTTTGAGCTATCCGCGACTAACCAACTATCAGGCAGCTTCGGTGCGGAGATCAAGATGCGTGCTGGCAACAATGCCTTGGGGTTGTCAGGCACGTTGAGTGAACCCAAGCTGGTTGCTAGATAAAACCTAAGTCGAGTACTCGAAAATAAAGGAGCCGGCTTACGCCGGCTTCTTTTTGACACAAGTCCAAACCAGATCAACTCAACGCTTTTGCGATGCGCTCTAAAGCGTCCTTGAGATTGCTCATCGAGGTGGCGAAGGAGATGCGGAAGTAACCTTCGCTACCGAAGGCGGAACCTGGTACGACAGCCACACCGGCTTCTGCCAACAGATATTCGCTCAGGGCGATGTCCGTCGTGTCTTTGATCTTGCCTTTTTTATGCAGCTTTGCGATGGCGCCACGTGCGTCAGGGAAGGCATAGAACGCGCCGCCAGCCATCAGGCATTTAACCCCGGGTATCTTGTTCAATTCGTTCACCACGAATACATGGCGTTCACGGAACGCTTTGATCATCGGTGCTAGGCAGTTCTGGTCTCCGTTCAGTGCCGCTTCTGCGGCTACTTGCGAGATGGAAGTCGGGTTGGAGGTGCTCTGCGATTGCACGTTCTCCATCGCGGTGATGATGTTCTCCGGACCAGCGGCATAGCCGATACGCCAGCCAGTCATCGCATACGCCTTGGATACGCCGTTCAGCACCATGGTGCGGGGATACAGGTCAGGGCAGGCATCAAGGATATTGACGAACTTATCGTCGGTCAGCGCGATGTGTTCGTACATGTCATCCGTCGCGATGAGGATGTTGGGGTGTTTGCGCAACACTTCGCCCAGCGCCTTCAAATCGTCCAGTGTGTAAACCGCACCTGAAGGATTGCTTGGGCTATTGATGACGATCATGCGTGTCTTTGCTGTGATGGCCGCTTCCAGTTGCTTTGGCGTCAGTTTGAAGCCCTGCACGATGTCGGCTTGCACGATGACAGGCTTGCCTTCCGCGATGATGACGATGTCTGGGTACGACACCCAGTACGGTGCGGTGATGACGACTTCGTCGCCCGGGTTGATGGTCGCCAGCACCAGATTAAAGAAACTCTGCTTGCCGCCGCAGGAAACCAAGATCTGTTTCGCGTTGTAATCCAATCCGTTGTCGCGCTTGAGTTTGGCGATGATGGCTTGCTTGAGTGAAGGTGTGCCGCCCACGGCGGTGTACTTGGTGAAGCCCTTGTTGATCGCCACGATGGCGGCATCTTTGATGTGTTGTGGTGTATCGAAATCCGGCTCACCCGTGCCCAATCCGATGATGTCTTTGCCTTCGGCTTTCAACTTCGCTGCACGTGCCGCGACTGCGAGGGTGGGAGAGGGTTTGATGGCTTGTACGCGAGTGGAGAGAGACACGATATTTCCTTGGGTTTGAATGGTGGTGCAAATTATACCTGCGCCGTCGCTCGGGATGATACGTATCGCTAGCTACTTTACCGCTAGTTGGCTACTTCATGAGTCCAGTAACGGCGGTGTGTCTTGCGGTAGCTTTCCAGCTTCAATTCATCAGCGTTCAGGTCGATGATGACCGCACCGTCCACGTCCGAGCTCAGTCGAGCTGCCCCTGCATCACCATAACGTTGCCATACTGTGGGATGCGGATGATTGAAGCGATTACGATAGCCCGTAGTGAATACGACCTGTTGCGGTGATACTGTATTAACAAATTCTTCAGAAGACGAACTCTTGCTACCGTGGTGGGGAGCGATCAACAGGGTGGAAGGCAGGTCATGCATATGCAGGGCAAGTAAGCGTGACTCGGAAGCTTTTTCGATGTCGCCGACCAACAGTACGGATCGTGCACCCACGCTGATACGCAAGACGCAACTCTGATCGTTGTCATGTTTCTTGTCCGAATCATCAAGGTCTGAAGGGTGGAGTACCTCGAACCTCACGCCATCCCATGCCCAACTCTGACCATCTGTACATGAATTGTGTTGCTTCACTGTGCTCAGCAAGGGGTGACCTGCTTTTAGTGAGGAAGACACCCACTCGATAGGTAGAGCCTGCATCACCGAGTGCGTGCCGCCGATGTGGTCGATGTCATCGTGGCTCAACATCAAGCCATCCAGCTTGGCTATTCCAACCCCGCGCAAGGAGGGGATGAGGATGCGATTGCCACTATCTGATTCTCCTGCGAAATCCGGTCCAGTGTCATACAGCATGGCATGGCTGTGCGTCTGCACTGCGACGGCCAATCCTTGACCGACATCGAACACGATGATGCGGGCGCTGTTCGCTGCGGGTGTCATTGGCGCGATGAAGAACATCGGCAATATCAAAATGATGCCGAAGCTACGCATGGGAAAACCACGCGGTGCGAGCAACCAGAGTGCGCCCAATACGCCGCTCCCGATGGTCCAGGCAGGTGGTGCATGTTGTGTCCATACGGACACGGGCAAGTCATCCAGTCCTTGCAGCAACCCTATGCACAGCGCCATCGCCTGATGCGCGAGGTAGAGCATCCAGTCGAATGGCGGCAGCGTACCCAGCAAGGTGAGCGGTACGACCACGAAACTGACCAAGGGGATGGCGAAGGCGTTTGCTATAGGGGAGACCAGAGACATCTGTTGGAACAAGGCCAGCAGGGGCGGGATAAGTCCTATCGTCATCGCCCACTGCACCTTGCCGTATTCCATCAGCCAATGCGTTCTGCCGTAGCGGTTCGCTGTGACGTAGAAGATGAGCGCTACCGCGCCGAACGATAACCAGAAACCGGGTGACATCACCGCCCAAGGATCGGCTAACAAGACGACCACTAA
>JBAYTV010000018.1:0-11361 GCA_041675405.1 Sideroxydans sp.
GCTTATCCGGCCATTCGCGCCATCGGAATCGGTTTTCCCGGTTTCATCGCCCCCTCAACCAAACAAGTCATCGCTTCCCCCAACCTGCCTAAACTGTCGAATGCGGACATTGTCACTCCCTTGGAACGATGTACTGGTCTTGCCGTTGCGCTGGAGAATGATGCCTCTGCAGCTGCCTATGGTGAGTTCGTGCTGTCCCCGCAAAGTAACGGCGATCTCATCTACATCGGTCTAGGCACGGGTGTTGGTGGCGGCTTAGTGCTGCAAGGCAAGTTGCATGGGGGTGTGCATGGAGTCGCTATGGAGGTCGGGCATCTGACGGTCGAGCGCGGAGGCCGTTTGTGCGGATGTGGCAATCGGGGCTGCCTGGAGCAATATGCCTCTACCAACGGTGTGGTGCAGACCTATGCCGAGCTGACGGGTAAAACCCTAAGTGCCTATGACATCGCTCTGGCGGCGCAACAGCAGGATAGTGCAGCAGTGCGAGCTTACGAACAGGCAGGTGAGTTTCTAGCCAGCGCATTGGCGCATATCGCCAAGGTGGTCGATGTGGGTGATGTGGTCGTTGGCGGTGGTATGAGTGCCTCGTGGCCCTTGATGCAAGCTGCGTTCGACCAACGCTTGCATGAAGAACTCATACCGGCATTACGTGGCAAGTTAAATGTAAGACTCTCCCAAGCACAAGACCAGGCAGGCATCATCGGTGCTGCCATGCTTTCAGCCCATCAATCCTAATCAAAGCTCGGTTCTAGGCGGTAAGTTTGGTAGAATCCCGCCCCTAAATTATCGACCCGTCCCAGGAAGTTATCGTGAATACGCCTATCAATCCCGCCATCCCCAAACAACACAGCATCTTGAAGATGCCCGCATTGGGTACCGACTCCATCAGCGTGATGGAAGATTTTCGTCGCTATTTCAGCCATACCTTGGGGTGGGAGAAGTCCACGTTGTCAGGGTACCCGGTCTATTCCTCGCTTTCGTCCACGTTGCGCGATCGCCTGATCGAGCGTTGGAGGAACACCCAACGTGCCTATGACGAGTCGGAATGCAAACAGGCCTACTATTTGTCGCTTGAATTCCTGATGGGGCGCGCGATGGGTAACGCCATGCTGAATCTGGACATGCAGCAAGAGGTCGCAGAGGCGATGCACAACTTTGGCGTTGCATTGGAAGATGTGCAGGATCAGGAAAGCGATGCGGGTCTGGGCAACGGCGGTTTGGGGCGTTTGGCTGCGTGTTTCTTGGATAGCTGCGCTACGTTGCAGCTGCCCGTGACAGGCTATGGTTTGCGTTATGAGTATGGCATGTTCCCTCAGCGTATTGAGAATGGAGCGCAGTTGGAAGACCCGGATCACTGGCTGCGCAACGGCAATCCTTGGGAGATCGAGCGTCCTGAATATGCGGTGCGCATCAAGTTCGGTGGTCGCAGCGAGTTGTTCAAAGATGTCGACAGCAAGCTGCATGCACGCTGGGTCGATACGCAGGACGTGATGGCCGTGCCATTCGATATGCCAATCCCGGGGTATCGCAACGGCACAGTGAACACATTGCGTCTGTGGAAATCCACGGCGACGGACGAGTTCAATCTGGAAGAGTTCAACGCGGGCAGTTACACCGAAGCCGTTGCCGCGAAGAATGCGGCCGAGCACATCACCATGGTGCTGTATCCCAATGATGCCAGTGAGAACGGTAAAGAGTTGCGGCTACGCCAGCAGTATCTGTTGGCATCGGCCAGTCTGCAAGACGTGTTGCGCCGCTGGGTGATTAAGCATGGCAAGGACTTCACGCATTTCGCCGAGAAGAACGCGTTCCAATTGAACGACACTCATCCGACATGTTCCGTCGCAGAACTGATGCGCTTGTTGATGGATGAACAGGGGATGGGTTGGGATGCCGCGTGGAAGATCACCAGCAAAACGATGGCTTACACCAACCATACCCTGTTGCCGGAAGCGTTGGAGAAGTGGCCTGTGAGCATGTTCGGCCGTTTGTTGCCGCGCCTGTTGGAGATCATCTACGAGATCAATGCCCGCTATCTGGCCGAAGTGGCTTTGCGTTGGCCGGGTGATGTGGTGCGTCAGGGGCGCATGTCCATCATCGAAGAAGGGCACGTGCCACACGTGCGAATGGCCTATCTGGCGGTGGTGGCTTGTCACTCCGTCAATGGTGTCGCCGAGTTGCATTCCAAATTACTGCAACAATATCTGTTCCACGATTTCTATGAGTTGTGGCCTGCCAAGTTCAACAACAAGACCAACGGTGTGACACCGCGTCGTTGGGTGGCTTGGAGCAATCCAGCCATGAGCGAACTGATTGACAATACCATCGGCGATGAATGGCGCACCGATCTGTCCAAGTTGAGTGGACTGACAAAGTTTGCCGAGAAGAAAGACTTCCGTGCCAAATGGCGCGCGATCAAGCTGGGCAACAAAGAGCGTCTCGCTGTGTTGGTCGAGCGTGATTGCGGTGTGAGATTTGATACCGATGCCATGTTCGACGTGCAGGTGAAGCGTATTCACGAATACAAACGCCAATTGCTTAACGTATTGCATGTCATCCATCTGTATGACCGTATCAAACGCGGTGATATCCAGAACTGGACGCCTCGTTGCGTACTCATCGGCGGCAAGGCTGCCCCCGGTTATGTGATGGCGAAACGCACCATCCGCTTGGTGACCGCTGTGGCTGAGATCATCAATCAAGATCCCGACACCAAAGGGCTGTTGCAGCTGGTGTTCCTGCCAGACTACCGTGTGACTGCGATGGAAATCATCGCGCCCGCAGCCGATCTGTCCGAACAGATCTCGACAGCAGGTAAGGAAGCTTCGGGGACGGGCAACATGAAGTTCATGATGAACGGTGCCTTGACTATCGGCACCCTGGACGGTGCCAACATCGAGATCCGCGAAGAGGCGGGTGAAGATAACTTCTTCTTGTTTGGCTTGACTGCTGAACAGGTCGAGGCGACTCGCGGTCATTACGATCCAACTGCTATCGTCAATGCGGACGAAGACCTGAAGCGTGTCATCCAGCTACTAAGAAGCAACCATTTCAACCTGTTCGAGCCGGGCTTGTTTGAGCCAATCTTGCAATCCATCTTGAATCCGCACGATCCTTGGCTGACGCTGGCGGATTTCCGCAGCTACATCGATGCGCAGAAGCGCGTGGATGCGGCTTATCAGGATGAGGAGAATTGGACGCGCATGAGCATCATCAATACGGCGACCAGCGGCAAGTTCTCGAGTGACCGTACCATCATGGATTACAACCGTGATGTGTGGCATTTGCCACAGGTGAAGGCACATCAATAGTAGCTTGGGGGCGGGTCATTCCGCCCGCTTTCATGTATCATTCAGCACCTGTTTTTGTTCCCGAATTCACTCTAATTGAAGGAAGTCTCAGTATGTCTAACGTAGAAACCCTAGGCGGATTGCAGCGTCGTTTGAATGCATCCATCCCGCAACAGATGATCCGTGGCGAAGTCGAGAATCGCTTGAAGCGATTGGGCCGTACCGCCAAAGTGCACGGTTTCCGTCCCGGCAAGGTCCCATTCAAGGTGTTGGAGCAGCAATACGGCCTTGAAGTGCAGCAAGAAGTGTTGGGCGACAGTCTACAGCGTTCCTTCGCTGAAGCGGCTATCGCCAACAAGTTGCAAGTGGCTGGTTATCCTCAGTTTGAGATCAAAACCAACGATTTGAATGCGCCCGAGATCGAGTTCAGTGCGACATTCGAAGTCTACCCGGAAGTGACGATTGGCAATGTCGGTGGCGAGAACGTGACGCGAGCCACATTCGCACTGAGCGAGGCGGATGTTGGTGCGACTATCGATACCCTGCGCAAGCAACGTGCAGAATTCAAGATGGCTGATCGCGCCGCGCAGAAGGATGATCAAGTCAAGATCGACTTTGTCGGCACTTTGAATGGCGTTAAGTTCGAAGGTGGTGAGGCTAAAGATTTCACTGTCGTGCCGGGTGCGGGCCGTATGTTGCCTGAGTTCGAAGCCGCAGTCGTTGGCATGAAGGCGGGCGAGACGAAGTCCTTCGACATGACCTTCCCCGAGGATTATCACGGCAAGAATGTGGCGGGCAAGCAAGTCACTTTCACCATCACCGTACACATTGTTGAAGAGCCTATTCTGCCAGAGGTGGATGCCGAGTTCGCCAAAGCCATGGGCGTGGCGGATGGTGATGTCGAGAAGTTGAAGCAAGAGATCCGCGACAACATCGGGCGTGAAGCGCAACGTCGCGTCAAAGTGCGCAACAAAGACAGCGCCATGGAAGTGTTGCTGAAAGTGGCCCAATTGGAAGTGCCAAAGACTCTGCTGGATAGCGAGTCTGAGCGCCTGATGGAGCAGACGCTACAGGACATGGGGCAGCGCGGGATGAAGATCCCCAAGGGTATGAAGTTGCCGATCGATATGTTCGCTGAGCGTGCTACCAAGCGCGTCAAGCTGGGTTTGATCTTGGCTGAGTTGGTGAAGCAGCATGAGTTGAGTGCCAAGCCTGATCAAGTGACTGCTTTGATCGAAGAGTACGCATTGAGCTTCGAGCGTCCTGAAGAAGTCAGGTCTTGGTATCGTGCCGATTCTGCGCGTATGCGTGAAGTGGAGAATCTAGTGTTGGAAGACAATGTGGTGGCATGGGTGATGGCGGGCGCGAAAGTGACTGACCAAGCTGTGGCGCTCAACGATTTGATGGGAGAGTGAGCATGCTGTTCGACGCGACAAATAAGTTGATAGAGCCGCAGGATTCGGGACTCGTCCCGATGGTGGTCGAGACCAGTGGTCGCGGCGAGCGTGCCTACGACATCTTTTCGCGCCTGCTGAAAGAGCGCGTCATTTTTCTGGTCGGCCCGATCAACGACCACGTGGCGAATCTGGTGGTGGCGCAGTTGCTGTTCTTGGAATCGGAGAATCCTGAGAAGGATATCCACCTGTACATCAACTCGCCCGGCGGCTCTATCTCTGCTGGCATGGCCATATACGACACCATGCAGTTCATCAAGCCGCAGGTATCGACCTTGTGTATCGGCATGGCGGCTTCCATGGGCGCTTTCCTGTTGCAAGCGGGTGCCAATGGCAAACGTTTTGCATTACCTAACTCGACCGTGATGATCCATCAGCCACTTGGCGGTTTCCAAGGTCAGGCAACGGATATCGAGATCCATGCCAAGTACATCTTGAGTTTGCGTGAACAATTGTACAAATTGATGGCGCACCATACGGGTCGTACGGTGGAAGAGATCGCACGCGATAGTGAGCGCGACAACTTCCTTCCAGCGCAAGCGGCGTTGGAGTATGGCTTGATTGACCAAGTATTGGATAAGCGTGCGTGATTGCTGTGAAATGCCGATGCAGTCGGTGTGGAGATAAATGATGACAACAGATAAGAACAAGGGTGACAAGCTGTTGTATTGCTCGTTCTGTGGCAAGAGCCAGCACGAGGTGCGCAAGCTGATCGCAGGTCCATCGGTATTCGTGTGTGACGAATGCATCGCCTTGTGTAACGACATCATCAAAGAAGAAGCGCAGACAGCTATCGGGGCTGAGAAGTCGGACAAGAGCGATCTTCCCGTACCGCATGAGATATGCGAACGTTTGGACGAGTATGTGATCGGCCAGCGTCAGGCCAAGAAGATCCTTTCGGTGGCGGTGTATAACCACTACAAGCGCCTGAAATACAAGAATGACGATGGCGTCGAGCTGTCCAAGAGCAACATCCTGTTGGTGGGCCCTACGGGTTCGGGAAAGACATTGCTGGCTCAGACCTTAGCCCGTTTGTTGAACGTCCCCTTCGTGATGGCAGATGCGACCACCCTGACCGAAGCCGGTTACGTGGGTGAAGATGTCGAAAACATCATCCAGAAATTACTGCAAGCTTGCGAATACGACGTGGAGCGCGCGCAACGCGGTATCGTCTATATCGACGAGATCGACAAGATATCGCGCAAGTCAGACAACCCCTCCATCACGCGCGACGTGTCAGGAGAGGGTGTGCAACAAGCACTCCTCAAGCTCATTGAGGGCACCAAAGCTTCCATTCCTCCACAAGGCGGGCGCAAGCATCCGAACACGGAGTTCCTGCAAGTGGATACGACCAACATCCTATTCATCTGCGGTGGCGCATTCGATGGCTTGGAGAAGGTCATCCTCAATCGCTCGGAGAAAGTCGGCATCGGTTTCTCGGCGAACCTAGCCAAGCGCAAGGACGATAAAGATATCGGTACGGTGTTGCACGGTGTTGAGCCTGAGGATCTGATCAAGTTCGGTTTGATCCCCGAGTTCGTGGGCCGTTTGCCTGTGGTGGCGACCTTGGAAGGCCTGGATGAAGCCGCGCTGATCCAGATATTGTCGGAGCCTAAGAACGCCTTGACCAAGCAATATCAGAAACTGTTCTCGCTGGAAGGTGTGGAACTTGAGTTCCGTGAAGGTGTATTGAATGCCATTGCGAAGAAGGCGCTAGCACGCAAGACAGGCGCGCGTGGCCTGCGCTCGATATTGGAACAAGCCTTGTTGGATACCATGTTCGACCTGCCTTCCGAGTCGAATGTGAGCAAGGTCGTACTGGACGAGAACGGTGCAGGTGACATCAAACCCATCGTTATTTATGCGGATGAACCCAAGGTCGCTTGAGACCCATTGGGCAGCGGGGGCTTGAATTCCTGATCCAAGTCCCCATCTCGCTCTTAACCTAACTGAGAGTAACCGCCATGTCAGAATTCGATCCCATCCCCACCAATGTGGACTTGTACCCTCTGTTGCCTCTGCGCGACGTGGTGGTGTTCCCGCACATGGTCATCCCCTTGTTCGTGGGGCGTGCCAAATCCATCAAAGCGCTCGAAGCTGCGATGGAAGCTGGCAAGAGCATCGTACTTGTCGCCCAAAAATCCGCCGCCAAAGATGAACCCGCAACCGATGATATTTATCGCATCGGCAGCATCGCCAATATCCTGCAGATGCTCAAGCTGCCCGACGGCACCGTGAAGGTGTTGGTGGAAGGGACGCAACGCGCCAAGGTGCTTAAGATATTCGATGATAAGTCGCATCTGGATGCGGAGATTTTGCCCGTACCGGCCGACGAGAATATCGGCAATGAGGCAGAGGCGATGCGGCGAGCGCTCATCAGCCAGTTCGATCAATACGTCAAACTGAACAAGAAGATCCCGCCGGAAATTTTGACATCCCTCGCGGGCATCGACGATGCGGGCCGTTTGGCCGATACCATCGCCGCCCATTTGCCGCTCAAGCTGGAGCAGAAGCAGGAAGTGCTGGAGATATTCGATGTGCGTCTGCGCCTAGAGCATTTGCTTGGTTTGCTCGAAGCTGAGCTGGACATCATGCAGGTAGAGAAGCGCATCCGTGGGCGTGTGAAACGTCAGATGGAAAAGAGTCAGCGCGAGTATTACCTCAACGAGCAAGTCAAAGCCATCCAGAAAGAATTGGGCGAGGGTGAAGACGGCGCGGACATCGAAGAGATCGAGAAGAAGATCAAAGCGGCGCATATGCCTAAGGATGCGCGCGCCAAGGCCGAAGCTGAATTGAAGAAGCTGCGCCTGATGTCTCCCATGTCGGCTGAAGCGACTGTGGTACGCAACTACATCGACATCCTTGTCGGACTGCCTTGGAAGAAGAAGACCAAGATCGACACCCAACTTAAACATGCAGAAGATATCTTGGAAGCGGATCATTACGGCCTAGAAAAGGTCAAAGAACGCATCGTCGAATATCTGGCTGTGCAGCAACGCGTCGAAAAGATGAAGGCGCCCATCTTGTGTCTGGTTGGCCCTCCCGGTGTCGGTAAGACCTCGCTGGGTCAGTCCATCGCGCGCGCCACCAACCGCAAGTTCGTGCGTATGTCGTTGGGTGGTGTGCGTGACGAGTCCGAGATTCGCGGTCACCGTCGCACTTACATCGGCTCCATGCCCGGCAAGATATTGCAGAACATGAGCAAGGTTGGCGTGAAGAACCCATTGTTCCTATTGGATGAAGTGGACAAGATGGGGCAGGACTTCCGCGGCGACCCTTCTTCTGCTTTGTTGGAGGTGCTCGATCCAGAACAGAACAACACCTTTGTCGACCACTATGTCGAGGTCGAATACGATCTGTCGGATGTGATGTTCGTGGCAACTTCCAACAGTATGAATATACCCGCACCATTGTTGGATCGTATGGAAGTCATCTTCGTCTCTAGCTACACCGAAGACGAGAAGGTGAATATCGCCACGCGCTATCTGCTTCCAAAGTCGATCAAGAACAACGGCCTGAAAGCGGAAGAGATCAGCGTGTCGGAAAGCGCCATTCGCGACATCTTGCGTTACTACACGCGCGAAGCGGGCGTGCGCAGCTTGGAGCGTGAATTGTCCAAGATCTGCCGCAAGGTGGTGAAGTCGTTGTTGTTGAAAGGTCGCGACACCAAGGTCGTCATCAATGCGCGCAACTTGGACAAATACCTCGGTGTGCGGCGCTACAGCTACGGCATCGCAGAGAAGCACAATCAAGTCGGGCAAGTCACGGGCTTGGCTTGGACGGAAGTAGGCGGCGAGTTGCTAACCATCGAGACAGCGGTGTTGCCAGGCAAAGGTAAGACCACGACCACAGGTAAATTGGGCGAAGTGATGCAGGAGTCCATTCAGGCTGCTTTGAGTGTGGTGCGTAGTCGCGCCAAATCGCTGGGTATCGCGGAAAACTTCTACGAGAAATGTGATCTGCACATTCACTTGCCTGAAGGCGCCACACCTAAAGACGGGCCGAGCGCGGGCGCAGGTATTTGCACGGCGATGGTGTCCGCACTGACGGGCATACCTGTGCGTGCCGATGTCGCGATGACGGGCGAGATCACATTGCGCGGCGAGGTATTGCCGATCGGCGGTCTAAAAGAAAAATTGTTGGCGGCGCAACGTGGTGGCATCAAGGTTGTGTTGATACCAGAAGAGAATGTGAAAGACTTGGTCGAGATACCCGATAACGTCAAGAACAAACTCGATATCCATCCCGTTAAGTGGATCGAGCAGGTTCTGGAAATGGCGTTGGAGCGCAAGCCAGAACCGCTGCCTGATGTGGTCACACCTGCGGTCGTTCCAGCACCAGTCGCTGAAGCGGGAACGGCAGCTGCCGTCAAGCATTGATTCTCTGCGGGTGTCCCGTACGATTTGAGTGCAGTAGGAAAATATTTGGAATGGGCATTGCAAAAAAGGGAAGTATCTATATAATGCCGCGCTCTCGCGGGTGCTTAGCTCAGCTGGTAGAGCACCGCCCTTACAAGGCGATTGTCGGCGGTTCGATCCCGTCAGCACCCACCAGTTTTTGTAGTAGATGTTTTGGAGTGGTAGTTCAGTTGGTTAGAATACCGGCCTGTCACGCCGGGGGTCGCGGGTTCGAGTCCCGTCCACTCCGCCAATTTGAAGGCGAAAAAGGCGAACGGGAGTTCGCCTTTTTTCATATGTAGCGCCCGTTCGTGGCGAATATTTTAGGTGGCTTGCTATGTTTGATTTCGTGCATGAAAGAAAGCGTCTGGTTCAAATCGTACTGGCGCTCATCGTATTGCCCTTTGCACTGTGGGGTGTGGACTCCTATCGAAATTCTGGGGATGTCGTCTCTCTGGCGAATGTGAACGGAGAAAAGATCAGCCAGCAGGAATTCGAAAGCGCGATGGAGCAACAACGCCAACGTATGCGCGAGATGGCGGGCCCCAATTTCGATCCGGCTATCTTTGATAAAGCAGAGATCAAACACTCCGTTCTTGAAGGATTGGTGACCCAGCGCTTGATGATGGAGGCTGCGCGTGAAGCGGGTTTGGTCGTCAGCGATGAGCAGATGGCGCAGATCATTGCCACTGTGGGCGCTTTCCAGAAAGACGGCCAGTTCGACAAGCAGCAATATGAAGCGGCTCTGCGTGCACAAAGTATGACGCCGGCGATGTTCGAATATCGTGTGCGTCAAGACCTGACGACCCGCCAACTGACCGATGCATTCACGCAGAACGGCTATGCGGCTGATACGGTTGCCACCAACCTTATCCGTCTGAATGAACAGCAGCGAATCGTGTCGATCGCAAAACTGGATCTTGCGACGTTCACCAAGCAAGCTCAGGTGAGCGATGCGGCAGTCAAAACATACTTCGAGCAGAATCCGCAAGAGTTCCAAATTCCCGAGCGTGCCAAGATAGAATTCGTGACCCTATCCATCGACGCTTTGATGAAGCAGGCAGTCGCAAAAGACAGCGACATCAAGGCGTACTACGAAGAGCATCTGAGTGAATTCGGCACGCAAGAACAACGCCAAGCTGCCCATATCCTCATCACCTTGTCCAAACAGGCAAGCGATGCAGAAAAGACTGAGGCCAAGAGCAAAGCTGAACAGGTCCTCAAGCAGGTCAAGCAATCCCCGGCAAAATTTGCGGAATTGGCTAAACAACATTCGCAAGACCCAGGCTCTGCCGTGAATGGTGGCGACCTCGGTATGTTTGGTCGTGGTGCGATGGTCAAACCGTTCGATGAGTCCGTATTCTCATTGAAAATGGGCGAGATCAGTGATCTGGTGCAGTCTGATTTCGGATATCACATCATCAAACTCGTTGCGATCAAAGCGCCCAAGGTGCAGCCGTTGAGCGATGTCAAAGCGATGATCACGCAGCGCGTGAAGTTACAACAATCCAGCGACAAGTTCGCTGAATTGGCGGAGAAGTTCAGCAACACGCTGTACGAGCAAAGCGACAGCCTCAAGCCGGCCGCCGAGTTGGTCAAAGCGCCTGTGCAAGGCGGCGTATGGCTGAGCAAGGACAAGCAGTCTTCTGCGGCTTGGAACGAGAAGGTCGTGCAAGCGGTGTTCTCTGATGATGTATTGAAGAACAAGCGCAACACAGCCGCTCTCGAGATCGCGCCGAACACTTTGATGGCAGCGCGCGTGACTGAGTATCAAGCTACTGCAGTGCGTCCCTTGGCTGATGTGTCGGCTTTCATCCGCAGTAAATTGCAGCAGCAACAGGCTAAACAGGCACTGGTCGAGCAAGGCAAGAAGGTGCTGGAACAATTGCAAAAAAGGGAAAAAACCGCTGTTGCGTTCCAAGCTGCACAGACATTCACACGAGTACAACACGCTGATTTGAGCCAGGGCACAGCCAAGGCTTTGTTCGGCACGGATACTTCCAAGCTGCCAGCTTATGTCGGCATCGAAGATGCGCAACGTGGCTATGTGTTGGCGCGTATCGATGCCGTGAAGGATGTTGCTGTCGTGGATGAGATGAAGCGCAATCGTTATGCGCAGCAGATCCGCCAGATCACGGGCGAGGAGATGCTAGCTGCCTACCTGGCAGATGCCAAGAAGAATGCAGACATCACCATGAAAGACTTTGCGGCGGCTGAAAA
>JBAYTV010000019.1:0-11330 GCA_041675405.1 Sideroxydans sp.
GCCTGCGGCGCGAACATGAACTTCGACCGCCTGCGTTTCGTGGCCGAGCGCGCCGAGATCGGCGAGAAGCGTGAAGCGATCCTAGCTGTCACCATCCCCGAGACCCCCGGTAGCTTCCGCAAATTCTGCGCCCTGCTGGGCAAACGCAACATCACCGAATTCAACTATCGCTATGCCGATCCGAAAGCAGCCCAGGTGTTCGTCGGCATCCAAGTGAAAGACCATTCGGAAGCTTCAGACCTCATCGAGAAGCTGCAACGCAGCAAATTGCCCACCTTGGATTTGAGCGACAACGAGATGGCGAAGCTGCATCTACGCCATTTGGTCGGCGGACGCGCGCCTGAGGCCCACGACGAGATCCTGTTCCGTTTCGAGTTCCCGGAACGCCCCGGCGCACTCATGAACTTCCTCAACAGCATGAGCCACAACTGGAACATCTCGCTGTTCCACTACCGCAACCACGGCGCGGATTACGGCCGTGTGCTAGTCGGCATGCAAGTGCCAAAGACAGACAAAAAAGCGCTCAAGACCTTCCTTGACACCCTCGGCTATCCTTATTGGGACGAGAGCGAAAATCCCGCATATCGACTTTTTCTGGGCTAATAAAAAAAGATGGGGGGTATTGCCGACAAATTCGCCATAAAACGCAGCATCGGCAAATATGGCAAACACTCCCTCTGACATCCAAGCTAGGAAGCAGGCACTGCGGCAACGTATAATCGCCGCCCGCGATAATCTGACGCCAACCTTACGGGCGCACTCAAGCAAGCGCATCGTCGACCAGATTTGTAGCTTGGCAAGCTATAAGACAGCACAAACAGTGTTGGGTTATCTGAACTTCGGTTCGGAATTGGCAATTGAGGCGTGGATACGGCAGGCGCTGACCGACGGCAAGCGAGTATTGCTACCGCGCGTGAACAGAGCCAGCGTGCTTTTGGAGTTGTTCGAGATCAAAGATATTGATAGCGATGTAGCGGCAGGGGCTTATGGCATACGCGAACCCGTCGTCGAACGCTGCGAACGCTTCGAAGCCCTGGGCGAGATCGATCTGATATTGATGCCTGGTGTCGCTTTCGACCGTGAAGGCGGTAGGCTGGGGTACGGCGGCGGCTACTTCGACAAATTGTTGGCACACCTGCCTCGCCGTCCAGTATTGATCGCTGGTGCGTTCGCGATGCAGGTGGTTGCAGAAGTTCCGCAAGAGAGCACCGACCACAAGGTGGATTGGTTGGTAACAGAGAATGAAACGATACATTGCAATTTAGGGAGAGAGTAAAGATGGCCACGCAACAACCCGACTACGATCCACAAGAAACCCAAGAATGGTTGGATTCACTGCAATCCGTACTGGACAAAGAAGGCGGCGACCGCGCCCACTTCTTGATCGACCAGCTCATCAATCATGCACGCTTGGCGGGTGACGATCTGCCCATCAGCGCCACCACACCCTATATCAACTCGATTCCGCTGGATAAAGAAGAGCGCTCTCCCGGCGATTTCGATATGGAACATCGTATCCGTGCGCTGATGCGCTGGAACGCGATGGCCATCGTGTTGAACGCGAATAAGGAATCTTCCGAGTTGGGCGGCCACATCGCCAGCTTCGCTTCTGCCGCCACCTTGTATGACGTGGGCTTCAACCACTTCTTCCACGGCAAGACGGATACTCACGGCGGCGACTTGGTGTACTTCCAAGGTCACTCGTCTCCCGGCGTGTATGCGCGCGCCTTCATGGAAGGCCGCATCAGCGAAGAGCAACTATATAAATTCCGCCAAGAAGTGGATGGCGACGGACTGTCTTCTTACCCGCATCCCTGGTTGATGCCGAATTTCTGGCAGTTCCCTACCGTATCTATGGGTCTCGGCCCTTTGATGGCGATTTACCAAGCGCGCTTCATGCGCTACTTGCAACACCGCAACTTGGCGCAAACCAATGGCCGCAAGGTATGGGCGTACTTGGGCGATGGCGAGACGGACGAGCCGGAATCCTTGGGCGCGATCTCGATGGCGGGTCGCGAAGGCTTGGACAATCTGATCTTCGTCATCAACTGCAACTTGCAACGTTTGGATGGCCCGGTGCGCGGCAACGGCAAGATCATTCAGGAATTGGAAGGTGTGTTCCGTGGCGCGGGTTGGAACGTCATCAAGGTGGTGTGGGGCGGCAAGTGGGATCGGCTGTTGGCGAAAGACAAGACGGGTCTGTTGCTGAAACGCATGGAAGAAGTCGTCGATGGCGATTACCAAACCTACAAATCCAAAGATGGCGCGTATGTGCGCAAACATTTCTTTGGCAAATATCCGGAATTGTTGGAATTGGTCGCCGACATGTCCGACCACGAGATCTGGCGTTTGAATCGCGGCGGTCATGATCCGCACAAAGTGTTCGCGGCCTATGCGGCCGCTTCCAAGCACACCGGACAACCAACCGTCATCCTCGCCAAAACGGTAAAGGGTTACGGCATGGGTGATGCAGGCGAAGGCCAGAACACCACGCACCAGCAAAAGAAAGTGGATGCGGATGCGCTACGTAAATTCCGTGACCGTTTCAACATTCCGGTCACCGATGAGCAGTTGCCAAAACTGCCTTTCGTGCGGCCCGAAGCCGGTAGCCAAGAAGAGAAATATCTGCGCGAACGTGGCGCGGTCATGGGTGCGGTCCCTGCACGTAATCCAGTGACCACTGCGTTACAGATCCCCGAATTATCGGCATTTGATGCACTGCTGAAATCCAGTGAAGAGCGCGAGTTCTCCACCACCATGGCGTTCGTGCGTCTGCTCGGCGTACTGGTGAAAGACAAGAATATCGGCAAGCAGATCGTGCCAATCGTGCCGGATGAATCGCGCACCTTTGGTATGGAAGGCATGTTCCGTCAGCTCGGCATCTTCTCGCAGGTGGGGCAGCTGTACACCCCGCAAGATGCCGACCAGTTGATGTTCTACAAAGAATCCGAGACCGGACAAGTATTGCAGGAAGGCATCAACGAAGCGGGCGGCATGGCCGACTGGATCGCGGCGGCCACGGCTTACGCCAACCACGGCGTGGCGATGATCCCGTTCTATATCTACTACTCGATGTTCGGTTTCCAGCGCATCGGCGACTTGGCGTGGGCGGCAGGTGATTTGCGCGCGCGCGGCTTCATGGTCGGCGGCACTGCCGGACGCACCACTTTGAACGGTGAAGGCTTGCAACATCAGGATGGTCACAGCCACCTGATGGCGGCCACTATCCCCAACTGCGTTTCCTACGACCCAACGTTCGCTTACGAATTGGCCGTCATCGTGCAAAACGGTATGGAGCGCATGTACAAGAACCAAGAGGATGTGTTCTATTACCTCACGGTGATGAACGAGAACTACAGCCACCCAGCCATGCCCAAGGGCGCCGAAGAAGGCATCATCAAGGGAATGTACAAGTTCAGCGCAAGCAAGGCGAAATCCAAGAATAAAGTACAGTTGCTGGGTAGCGGCACCATCTTGCGTGAAGTCATCGCGGCAGCGGAATTGCTGGAGAAAGATTTCGGCGTTGCCTCTGATGTGTTCAGCGTCACCAGTTTCAACGAACTGCGCCGCGAAGGTGTGGATTGCGAACGTTGGAATACGCTGCATCCTGAAGCCAAACCGCGCATCAGCTATACCGAACAATGTCTGGATGCGGGCATCCCCGTCATTGCGGCAACGGACTACATCCGCAGCTATTCAGAACAGATCCGCCCCTTCGTTAAAGCGCGATACAAGACGCTGGGCACAGACGGTTTCGGCCGTTCCGACTCACGCAAGAAACTGCGCAGCTTCTTCGAGGTGGATAGGTTCTACGTCGCGGTTGCCGCATTGAAAGCCTTGGCTGATGAAGGCAAAGTGGATGCGAAGGAAGTCACACGTGCGATCAAGCTGTACAAGATCGATGCGGACAAACCGAACCCCACCACGGTGTAATCAAGGAGAACGACGTGGCAGAGATCAATAAAGTACAAGTACCGGACATCGGCGGATTCAAAGGTGTGACAGTCATTGAAGTGGCGGTCAAGGCCGGCGACACAGTCGAGGCTGAACAAACCCTCATCACCGTTGAAACGGACAAAGCGACCATGGATGTGCCTGCACCATTCGCGGGCGTGATCAAAGAGATGAAGATCAAAGTGGGCGACAAAGTGTCGGAAGGCGATTTGATCGCTTTGGTGGAAGGTGGCAAGGTTGCCGAACAAGCGCAAATCCCTCCTAGCCTCCCTTTGTCAAAGGGAGGAACTGTTAGCACTCCGACAACGGCTAGTGCCGCTCCGATTGCCCAACCAACCTCGGTGACATCCGCAACGCTCCCCCCTTTGAACAAAGGGTGGCTGGGGGGGATTTCAACGCCCTCAAATCAAGGTAGTGCCCACGCCAGCCCATCCATCCGTCGTTTCGCGCGCGAACTTGGCGTGAATCTGACGCAAGTCGGCGGTAGTGGCGAAAAGGGTCGTGTCACCAAAGAAGACGTGCAGAACTTCGTTAAACAATCGCTGGCACAGCCTCAAGGTGCGACGGGTGGCGGAGCACTCCCCGGTCTGCTGCCATGGCCCGATGTGGACTTCGCCAGATTCGGCGAGATCGAGACCAAGGCACTGTCGCGCATCAAGAAGATCTCTGGCGCGAACCTGCACCGCAACTGGGTGATGATTCCGCACGTGACGCAGTTCGAAGAAGCCGACATCAGCGAGATGGAAGCCTTCCGCAAAGAATTGGGCGCGGAATACGCCAAGCAGAACCTCAAGATCACACCCCTGGCCTTCATGCTCAAGGCTTGCGCCATCACGCTGAAACACTTTCCCGACTTCAACGCTTCGCTCGACGCCAGCGGCGAGAATCTGGTGCTGAAGAAGTACATCCACATCGGCGTTGCTGTCGATACACCGAATGGCCTGATGGTTCCGGTCATCCGTGACGTGGATCAAAAAGGCATCGTGCAACTGGCGAAGGAATTGGGCGAGGTCAGCGCCAAAGCGCGTGACCTGAAGATCACCGCAGCAGACATGCAAGGTGGTTGCTTCTCCATCTCCAGTTTGGGCGGCATCGGTGGTACGGCATTCACCCCCATCATCAATGCGCCCGAAGTCGCCATCTTAGGTGTGTCCCGTTCCAGCATGAAGCCCGTCTGGAAAGATGGCGAGTTCGTGCCGCGTCTGATGTTGCCGCTATCGCTTTCTTACGACCATCGTGTAATCGACGGCGCAGCGGCCGCCCGCTTCACCACCTACCTCGCGCATGTGCTGGCTGACATGCGCCGCATGGCACTGTAAGTGGCAGGCATCGCACCTATCGGCATCCTTGGGGGTACGTTCGATCCCATCCACAACGGTCACCTGCGTTTGGCACAGGAAGCCTTGGAGCAATGCCGCATGCAGCAGGTGCGCTTCATCCCGGCGGGCACACCACCGCATCGCACGCCACCCATCGCATCGGCCGAGGCGCGCATGAATATGGTGCGCACCGCTTTGCACGGCCATCACGAATTCAGCGTGGATGTGCGCGAGGTGTATCGCACCGATCCTTGCTATTCCGTGGATACCTTATCGAGTCTGCGTGCCGAGTTCGGCAGCGAGCAGCCGCTGTGCCTGTTACTGGGCAGTGACGCTTTCCTGAATCTGCACACTTGGCACGAGTGGCACAGTGTGTTCGATCTGGCGCACATCGTGGTGATGCAACGCCCAGGACGCCCGCTCGGCAATGCGATAGAAACTGCCGATACCGCGCTAAAAGAAGAGTATCGTGCGCGCCTCGCACCCGCACCGCGCCGCTTGCACGAATCCGCCAATGGCGCCATCGTGGCGCTGGACATGCCCTTGCTGGACATCTCCGCCACCGACATCCGCCGCCGTTGTGCCGAGCACAAGAACATCCGTTACCTGACGCCCGATGGTGTCGTTCATTACATTCAATCTCAACAGACCTACACAATATGCTAACTACCGCACAAAAGATCGCCGCCATCAAAGACGCTTTGGAAGATGTCAAAGCCGTCGATATCGAGATCATCGACACCAGCAAGAAGAGTCCATTGTTCGAATGCATGATCATTGCCAGCGCGCAATCGACACGCCAGACCAAGGCGCTTTCCGACAACGTCGAGAAGAAACTCAAAGCCTTGGGCGAAGAAGCACTCAGCACTGAAGGTGAAGGCAGCGGCGAATGGATCCTGGTCGATTTCGGCGAAGTGCTCGTCCACATCATGCAACCGCCCGTACGCGCCTATTACAACCTTGAAGAGTTGTGGGGCGTACACCCTAAGGCGCGCATCCCAGCGGCAAAATGAAACTCCTGATCCTCGCGGTGGGCAATAAGATGCCGTCGTGGATCACCGAGGGCTTCAACGAATATGCCAAGCGCATGCCGCGCGAGGCGAGCATCACCCTCATCGAGATCAAACCCGAAGCGCGCAACAGCGGCAAGACTGCGGCACAGATCATGGAAGCCGAAGCGACACGCATCCGCGCCGCTCTGCCCGCTGGCGCATTCTGCATCGCACTCGACGAACACGGCGCCACCCCCACCACCAAGCAACTTACCCAACAGATGAAGGATTGGATGCGGCAAGGGCAGGATGTCGCCTTTGTCATCGGCGGCGCCGACGGGCTGCACGAATCCATCAAACATCAGGCGCAACATCTGATGGCGCTCTCCGCCTTCACCTTGCCGCACGGTATGGTGCGCGTGATATTGGCTGAACAGTTGTATCGGGCGCATAGCTTGATGCACAATCACCCGTATCACCGCGAATAACGACACGTTCACATGTCCCTCAACAAGCCACGCCTCTACCTCGCTTCGCAAAGCCCACGCCGGCGCGAACTGCTCAAGCAGATCGGCATCCACTTCGAACCGCTGCTACTACGCAATGACCCGCGCCGAGGCATCGACGTGGACGAGGTAGCATTACAGAACGAGAAGCCAGCGGTGTATGTCGAGCGTGTCTGCCGTGAAAAAGCGACTGCGGCCGTACAGGCTGTCACCTTGCGCAACCTGCGTCCAGCGCCCATCTTGACTGCCGACACCATCGTGACCATCGATGGCGACATCCTCGGCAAGCCCAGTGATGACAAACATGCGGCGGAGATGTTGCGTAGCTTGTCAGGCAAACAACATCTGGTGCTGACTACCGTGGCAGTCGTCTTAGGCGAACGCATCGAGTGCCGCACGTCAAGCACCATTATCACCTTCGCCACTTTGAGTGAAGAGACGATCCGTCGTTATCTGCAAACAGGCGAGGCGCATGACAAGGCGGGTTCCTACGGCATCCAAGGTCATGCAGGTGCGTTTGTGGAACGGCTCGAAGGTAGTTATACCGGCGTGGTCGGCCTGCCTTTGTTCGAAACAGTAGAATTACTTAAATCATTCGGTATCGCCACAGCATGAACGAAGAGATCCTCATCAACGTCACACCGCAAGAGACGCGCGTCGCCGTGATGCAACAAGGCGTGGTGCAAGAACTACACATCGAGCGCGGTAGCCAGCGCGGCTTGGTCAGCAATGTCTATGTCGGCAAGGTCAAGCGCGTATTGCCGGGGATGCAATCCGCTTTCATCGACATCGGCTTGGAACGTTCCGCCTTCTTGCACGTGGCGGATATCTGGGAGAACCGTATCAACGGCGATGCCGCCAAGCCTATCGAAAAGGTGCTATTCGAAGGACAGAGCGTGCTGGTGCAGGTCATCAAGGACCCCATCGGCACCAAAGGTGCGCGCCTTTCCACCCAGCTAAGTTTTGCTGGCCGCTTACTGGTCTATCTACCGCAAGAGTCACACATCGGCGTGTCGCAACGTATCGAGAGCGAAGAAGAGCGCGAGGCACTGCGCGCCAAGCTGGCGCAAGTCCTTGCTGCCGACTACAAGGGTGGTTACATCATCCGCACCATGGCAGAGGGCGCGACAGATGACGAGTTGCGTGCCGACATCGCTTACCTGAACAAGCTATGGAGCAACTTGCAGCAACAATCACAAAGGCTGGGCGCGCCCTCCCTGCTCTACAAGGAGTTGGACATCAGCCTGCGCGTACTGCGCGATTTCGTGAACGATGGCGTGACGCGCATCTTGGTGGACTCGCGCGAGACGCATAACCGCATGAAGGCGTTCGCGACCGATTACATCAGTGCCGCCGTCAGCATGGTGGATCATTACATCGGCAGTCGCCCTTTGTTCGATCTTTACGGCATCGAGGAAGAGATCGAGCATGCCCTATCCAAGCGGGTCGATCTCAAATCGGGCGGCTATCTCATCATCGATCAGACCGAAGCACTCACCACCATCGACGTCAACACCGGCGGCTTCGTCGGTGGGCGCAACTTCGATGACACCATCTACAAGACCAACCTGGAAGCAGCACAGGTCATCGCGCGCCAACTGCGCCTGCGTAACCTAGGCGGTATCATCATCTGCGACTTCATCGACATGGACACGCTGGAGCACCGCGATGCCGTGTTGGAGGAGTTCAAAAAGATGCTGGCACACGACCGCACCCGCATCAGCGTGAATGGCTTCTCAGCCTTAGGTTTGGTCGAAATGACCCGCAAGCGCACTCGGGAAAGTCTGGCGCATGTGCTGTGCGAGCAATGCCCTACCTGCCAGGGGCGCGGCCAAGTCAAGACCGCCCAGAGTGTTTGTTATCAGATCTTGCGCGAGATCGTGCGCGAAGCCCGCCAATTCAATGCCCGCGAGTTCCGCATCCTCGCCTCGCAACAGGTCATCGACCTGTTCTTGGACGAGGAATCGCAGGCGCTTGCACAGCTTTCCGACTTCATCGCCAAGCCGGTTTCCCTGCAAGTCGAGACGCTTTACAACCAAGAGCAATACGATGTCATCCTGATGTAGGGGTGGCGCGTTGCTCGCCACTGGTCTGCTAGACCAGTTCATACGTTGACGAACGCATGAGAAATAATCAACTCAGGGAGAAATTTATGTTGCTCAAGAAACTCTTGGTTGTCCTCGCGGCCAGCCTTCTTTCCAATTCAGCATTCGCTAGTGACCACGGTCACAGCAAGCATGAAGAACATGCCCAAGTGAGCGCTGAGGTATGTACGGGTTTTGGCCCTCAGACTCCACGCGACATCGATAGCGCCAAGGGCGAAAACACCCGCGCTTTCTCGTTGTCTCCCGATTTTAAACAAATGAATCTGTGCAACATCCACCTGCACGAGAATGCTGAACATAAATCTAAGGAGTTCTCAGTGTTCGCAGGTGAAGGCCATGAAGGTTACGGCAGCGGCTATAAAGCGAACATCAGCGCTTCCCTGAGCAAAGCTGAATTGACACCCTTGGCACAAGCTGCGTGCAAGAGCGATCACGGCGATCTACAACCTGGCGACACGATCGAAGTGCACTGGGTACATTCATCTGCGGATGTAGTTCCAGGAAAAACCTTAGGTGCGTGTCTATCCGCAAAGAATAGCAATCCTGACTTGCGCGTCGAGGCTCAGGTATTTGTTCTGGTCAACGACAAGACTGCCCTGAACTTCAACGACATGGGCTATGGTGGCAACATTGTGCATGGCGTGCATCAGGCAAAGACCATCCCGAGCAATACGGGCAAACCAGTCGTGTTCTCGGGCTCGACAACGGGTCCCAAATACTCGGACTCGACTTGTTCGCCGTTACAAGTGACTTGGAGCGTGCGCCCCAAGGTCGCAAAGCTTGACATCAACTCGCTTGCAAAGTGGTGCGAGTCAAACGAGTTCGGCGAGGATCACGCACATGGCGTTCGCAAATTGGTGACTTCTCCAAAACTGCTGTCTGAGATCAAGTAATCCATTGATCGTCAAAAGCCGGCGCAAGCCGGCTTTTTTACGTCGATCGAATTGAAGAACTAAGCTGTTTTTGCGTTCCTATTCAAAGACTGTTTTGCAAAACAGATGGTTATCCTGAATCATCCAAAAATCTTTGAAAGGCGCATCATGCATCCTCTTCTCAAAACGATGTTCGTCTGCGCGCTGACGTTGGCCATGCCAGTTCACGCGCTCGACCCTCACGGACACAAGGACCGCAGCGCTGAGATCTCTAAATTCATGGGTGATCTGAAGGCCGACAATGGCGTGTACATGGTCACGCACAACATCGATTTCTATGCGGGGCTGGCCAAGGGGCAGAAACCCAAGGTGACCCTTGTCACCTGTTCGGATTCCCGTGTGCAAGCCAATATGTTCGATCGCGCACCCGAGGGTGAGCTCTTCACCGTCCGCAACATCGGCAACCAACTCGCCACCGCCGAAGGTTCGGTGGAGTACGGCGTACACCATCTGCACACCCCCATCCTGATGTTCCTCGGGCACTCGCGTTGCGGTGCGATCGCTGCGGTCGGCGGCAATTACTCGAAGGAATCGGCAGCGATCAAAAAAGAGCTGGATACCATCGGCATCCCCAAGGAAATAGGCAATCTGGAAGGGGTGACCGCCAATGTACACAACCAAGTGAGCTTGGCCATGATCAAGTTCTCTGAAGAAGTGGCCGGCGGAGATTTGACTGTCATCGGTGCGGTGATGGATTTTGCCGATGATCTCCATCAGGGGGCGGGGAAATTGCATGTCATCAATATCAATGGCGAGAAAGACCCGACCCAGCTAATGAACATCAGCGCATTGCTCGCCAAGAACAAATCCAAGCCTGTCGCCGCGAAGGCAGAGAAGAAGGCTGCCACCCACGATAGACCTGCGGCAGAACATGCGAAGCCAGACGAGCACGCTACTCCAGCAGCGCCCGCGGCTCATCATTGATTAGCCTCGCGTGACCTCAAGGTAGAGTTGCTCTACCTTCTGTCGAGCCCAAGGCGTCCTGCGCAAGAACTTCAAACTGGATTTGACACTAGGGTCGTGTGTGAAACAGCGCACGGGCACGGCGACGGCCATCTCTTCCCAGCCTATGCTTTCGGCAAGACGAGTAACGATCATCTCAAGGGTGATGCCCTCCAAAGCAGGGCGTTTAGTTGTCTCGCTCATCTTATCTTCACTCTAACAACACACTTTCAGGAGCGACCCTGCTCCCTGTCACCATCACCACTTTGTGCCTCGATTGTCCGCCCTGCTTGAGTTCGACTTGTCGCATGGGAACGCCGAACGTATCGGCGATGAATCGCAGCAGCGCTTCGTTGGCGCGCCCTTCGATAGGCGGTGCAGCGAGGCGTATCTTCAGTGCCTCACCATGCAGCCCCGATATCTCGGTACGTTTCGCCCCCGGTTGCACATGCAAGGTCAGCGACAACACATCCCCATCGCGACGATACCAGTCACTCACGGACACCTCTTAAAATCCAAATTTCGTCGCAATACTGCGTTGCTCACAAGAGTCTCTGTACGAACAGTTCCATACCGCCGA
>JBAYTV010000020.1:0-11196 GCA_041675405.1 Sideroxydans sp.
ACACCAACACCGTGCAAACCACCAGATACTTTGTAGCTGTTCTGATTGAATTTTCCACCAGCGTGTAGCACGGTCAATACGATCTCTGCAGCGGAACGCTTAGGTTCGTGCTTATCGTCGAATTTGATACCAATAGGAATTCCACGTCCGTTATCTGAAACAGAAATGGAGTTGTCTCCATGGATGATTACTTTGATATCGTCGCAATGACCTGCCAAGGATTCATCGATAGCGTTATCTACCACCTCGAACACCATATGATGTAAACCTGTTCCATCAGAGGTGTCGCCGATGTACATACCCGGACGTTTACGTACCGCCTCCAAACCTTCTAGTTGTTGGATGCTCGATTCGTCGTAATTCTCGCTCATTGGCTTTCTTTCTGTTTCACGTGGAACATTAAATACGCATTGGCATCACGACATATTTATAGTCGCTTTGCTCTGGGATGGTAATCAATAAGCTGCTGTTTTGGTCACCAAAGGACAAGGTGACGTTAGCACTATTGATGTTGTTGATACCTTCCAATAAGTAGTTCACATTGAAGCCGATATCCAGCGCAGCACCTTGGTAGTCCGTCTCGATATCTTCCTGCGCTTCTTCCTGCTCGCTATTACTGCTGATGATTTGTAGATTCTTCTCTGTCAACAACAAACGCACCCCACGGAATTTCTCATTGGAAAGGATCGCTGCGCGTTGCAGTGCTTGCAGGATGATCATTCGGTTGAGTGTCAGGTTGTTGGTGTGGTTGGGGATGACGCGGGTGTAGTCAGGGAATTTCCCGTCAATAACCTTAGAGGTGAGTACGATGTCCGCAAAGGTGACACGTACTTGCTTCTCTGCCAACTCTAATTCCAATTTATCTTCTGAATCAACCAAGAGTTTCAACAACTCATTGACTGTCTTACGGGAGAGGATAACTTCTTTCTTAGGGTGTTCTGTTGCCAGTTTTTCGGCGATGTATGCCAAACGGTGTCCGTCCGTTGCAATCAGTTTGATCGAATCACCTTCAATGACCAACAACACGCCATTCAGGTAATAACGGATATCTTGCTGAGCCATCGCATGTTGGACCGAACCCAACAGACGTTTTAGTTTTCCTTGTTCGATATTGATCTTGACCGACCCAGTCAATTGTTCCGTCAGACTAGGAAAGTCTTGAGCTGGCAATGTCTGCAAACTGAAACGGCTTTTGTTGGCTTTCACTACTAACTTACTTTCGTTGGTATCCAGACTAATGGCACTTTCATCAGGGATCGCTCGCAATATCTCTTGTAGCTTCTTAGCAGAGATGGTGATGGCTTCTGGACCACCCGTTGTCTGAAGTTCTGTCTTTAGTTGTGCCTCGATCTGTATCTCCAAGTCAGTCGTGACAAACCTTACGCCTTCAGCGTTCTTTTTCAGAAGTACGTTTGAAAGGATAGGGAGTGGTTGCTTGCGTTCAACAATACCAACAACCGCTTGTAGAGGTTTGAGTAGGTCGTTTCGGCTGATCTGTTTAATAAACATATATTTTTATCCTTAAATACTTAATAACAATAATAAGGCCAACTAAATCTGTGAGTAACTAAATAAAACCTATTTAATCAATTTACTAAATCACTTATAACTTGTTACCAGAAACCTTGTTTACTTGTGAATAATATGTGCACTTCTTTTTCTACTTCTATCAAAACCTTAGTTATCTACAAAACACTAACAGTCTCAATTTAGTTATCCTCTAAGTGTTTGGTGCAAGAGATTGAAGTCTGCTTCGATCGATGTGTCTGTATTCCTTAACGACTCGATTGTCTTACAGGCATGAAGAACGGTCGTATGGTCCCTACCTCCAAAAGCATTTCCTATCTCTGGCAGGCTGAGTTGGGTCAATTCACGCGCCAAACTCATTGCAATCTGCCGTGGTCGTGCGATCACACGGGTGCGCTTCTTTGATAGAAGATCCACTATTTTCAAGCGATAGAAATCTGCAACCGTCTTTTGTATATTTTCGATAGTGACTTGTTTGTTCTGTGCGGCAAGAAGGTCGCGCAACGCTTCTTTAGCCAATTCGATGGATATCGCGCGCTTATGGAAGCGCGCATATGCTTCGATACGGTTCAAAGCACCTTCTAGTTCTCGAATGTTGGAACGGACGTGTTTGGCAATAAAAAAAGCAACATCTTCATTGATAGGCGTTCCACTACTAGCTGACTTTTGTAACAGGATGGCGACACGCATCTCTAAACCGGGAGGTTCGATAGCGACAGTCAAACCACAAGTGAAACGGGAGGTCAGTCTGGGTTCTATGCCAGATATCTCTTTTGGAAAGGTGTCACAAGTGATGACGACTTGTTTGTTGGTGTCGATCAAGGAGTTCAGTGTGTAGAAGAACTCTTGCTGCGTACCAGGTTTATCCGCGATGAACTGAATATCGTCTATCAACAACAGATCGAGTGAGTTGTAATATTGCTTGAACTCATCAAAACTCTTGGTTTGAAAAGCTTTTACTACGCCAGAGACGTAATTGGTAGCATGAACGTAGCAAATCTTGGCTTGAGGATTCTCTTTTGCTACGAGATTGCCAATAGATTGGAGCAAGTGAGTCTTGCCCAGACCTACACCGCCATAGATGAACAAGGGGTTATAGGCAGTTCCTGGTTTTTCAGCGACTTGCAATCCTGCGGCATGCGCAAGTTGGTTGGCCTTACCCGTCACAAAGGTGTCAAAAGTCAGCTGTGCATTCAATTTACTGGTGGTCTTGGGTGCTTTGATGACGATGGGTTTCTCGGCGGTTTTAGTTGCAGGCGTTTCTGTAGTTGGTTTTTCAGAAGACCTCTTTTCAATCCGAAGCTCAATCTCGGGTGTCGTATGGAAGAAAGAAGCCGCTCGTTTGGAAATTTCAGGAAGGAATCGATCCTGAATGATGCGCAAGGTAAAGCTATTAGGCGCTGTGAGGATAAGGCGATTGCCGTCCACCTCGAAAATCAAGGGTTTGATCCAAGAATTATATTGTTGAAGCGGTAGCTGCTCTTTGAAGAAGCGCTGGCAACTACCGGATAAACCCTGAGCTGACATAAAGGCATACTGTGAAAATCGATTAACCTTGGCATTCTACAAGCTCCCAGAAAAGTTATCCACAACATAAATTAGGCTTGACAGAAGGACCGCAACCGATTGTAATCGCGCGCTTTTCAATTCAGCCAACAAAGGAATAAATCATGAAGCGCACCTTCCAACCATCAGTTGTAAAAAGAAAACGCACCCACGGCTTTTTGGTTCGTATGAAGACCAAAGGCGGTCGTGCTGTGATCGCTGCTCGCCGTGCGAAGGGCCGCGTACGCCTTGGCGTGTAAGCCAGTAAAGGCTTTTGTATTTCCTCGACGTTATAGATTGACGCGTCGGGAGGGCTTTTCGCGGATATTGCAGCAGAGGGCTCAAACATCCAATTGGTTTGCCCTACATATTCAACCAAACGCAGAATCTTGCGCTAGGTTGGGCATCTCGGTCAGCAAGCGAATCGTCCAAAGTGCAGTAAATCGCAACAGAATCAAACGCTTGATCCGTGAAAGTTTTCGCGTACAGGTGAACACGGGAGTCGCTTGCGATATTGTGGTTCGTTTACGCAAACCTTTGGGTAAGCAAGATAAAACACAGGCACGCACTGTTTTGGCTGAGATGTTGAGCAAGGCGCTGGCTGCACAATGAAGCGGATCCTCTTATTGGCGGTTCGCGGCTACCAGCGATTCATCAGCCCGATGTATCCGCCATCATGTCGTTTCACCCCATCGTGTTCGCAGTATTCTTACGAAGCCATCTCCAAGCACGGCATCGTCAAAGGGGTTTGGTTGAGCATCAAGCGGGTAGGGCGTTGCAACCCTTGGAATCCGGGTGGATACGATCCCATCCCTTAGTAAATAACAGGTGACACAAATGGATATGCGACGGTTATTCTTGTTCTTGATCTTTTCGTTCTCTCTCGTCGTCTTGTGGGGAGAATGGACGCGCCAGAATCAACCCATCCAGCCAGTTGCTGTATCCAAAGATCCAGCAGCCCCTCCTGTAGCTAACGCTGTTGTGCCACAAACGGTCGCTACGGCCGCTGCTGTTGAAGCGCCAAAAGCGCCTACCGGCAAGACGATCACTGTCACTACCGATACGCTAAAGGTGGAGATCAATTCGGCTGGCGGCAACATCGAGCGCCTTGATCTTTTGCAGCATCGCACCGCTAACGACCAGACGAAAGCTATCGTTTTGATGCAACGCCAAGGCGACCAGACCTATTTGGCGCAATCTGGATTGTTGGGTAAAGGTCTGCCCACCCATAATGCCGAGTTTCAATCGGATGTGAGCAATTATTCTTTGGCCGAGGGCAAAGACAGCGTCGAGGTCAAACTCTCTGCATTGAATACCGAGGGTGCGCGTGTAAGCAAGACCTACACCTTCCATCGGGCAAGCTACCTTGTCGATGTGGCGTACGAGATCGAGAACAAAGGTGCCAGCACCATTACCCCATCGGCATACTTCCAGCTGATTCGTGATTCCTCCTTGCCAGAAGGTGCCTCTGCTTTTATTCCTACCTATACTGGGGCGGCTGTCTATACCGACCTAGAGAAGTACCTAAAGATCGAGTTTTCAGAGATCGAGAAGAACAAAGTGACGCTTCCCAAAGACCCAGACAACGGCTGGATCGGCATGGTGCAGCATTACTTCGTATCGGCTTGGTTGCCACAAGGCAAGACGGTTCGCGAGTTCTATACAAAGCACCTAGACGGAAATCTCTTCTCTGTCGGGGTGATATTGCCTATCACCAGCATCGAACCCAACCAGACCGCCCGCATATCGACACCGCTTTATGTTGGTCCAGCCAAAAGTAAACTGGATGATGTCGCTCCAGGATTGGGCCTAACGGTGGATTACGGCATATTCACCGTGTTTGCAGCACCATTGTTCTGGTTGATGTCGTTCTTGAATGACTGGGTAAACAACTGGGGTGTGGCAATCGTCTTGCTGACCGTGTTGATTAAACTCGCCTTCTTTCCACTTTCTGCTGCCAGCTATCGCTCTATGGCGAAGATGCGCGTGGTGGCACCTAAGCTGGAATTGATCAAGAAGCAATACGGCGATGACCGCGAGCGCCTGAACAAGGCCATGATGGAACTCTACAAGACCGAGAAGATCAACCCGCTGGGTGGCTGCCTACCCGTGCTGATCCAGATCCCGGTTTTCATTGGACTGTATTGGGCCATTTTGGAAAGCGTAGAGTTGCGTCATGCGCCATTCTTTGGTTGGATCCAAGACTTATCAGCGACAGATCCTTACTACATTTTGCCCCTCATCATGGGGGCAAGCATGATCATTCAGTCAAAGCTGAATCCCGTGCCGACCGACCCGATTCAAGCCAAAGTCATGAAGATCATGCCGATCGCATTCAGCGTCGTCTTTTTCTTCTTCCCAGCAGGCTTGGTGTTGTACTCCCTTGTGAACAACATCCTGTCTATCGGTCAGCAGTGGTACATCAATCGCGGCGCAGATTCCGCTCAAAAAGGTGTTACCAAGACCTGACAATATCGCTGCCATTGCGACCGGATCCGGCCGTGGTGGTATCGGTGTCGTGCGTATCTCTGGGCGCGGCCTAGCGGACATAGGCATATCGCTCACAGGTCGCCAACTTCCCCCACGATCTGCGGTTTACACCCCCTTTCTTGCATCAGACCTGTCCGTCATCGACCAAGGCATCGCCTTGTACTTTCCTGCGCCACATTCATACACGGGTGAAGAGGTGTTGGAACTACAGGGGCACGGCGGCCCAGCCGTGCTGCAATTATTGTTGCAACGCTGCTTGGAGCTTGGAGCTCGTCTAGCGCAACCAGGGGAATTCACCCAACGTGCATTCTTGAACGACAAGATGGACTTGGCTCAAGCCGAAAGCGTCTCAGACTTGATCGAGGCGACCACCCAACAGGCTGCCAGAAGTGCAGTCCGATCCATGCAGGGGGAGTTCTCCAAGGCCATACATGCGGTTGTCGCCAAGCTTATCGACTTGCGCATGTTGGTCGAGGCGACCTTGGACTTTCCGGAGGAAGATGGCATCGTTGCTGTAGAGAGGTCAAGACTCGAAGGAGAGCTTACCCAGATCCAAGCCGAATTGGCACACATCGAGACGCTCGCTAAACAAGGCAGCATCCTGCGCGAAGGAGCTCAAGTGGTCTTGGTGGGCGCACCCAACGTGGGTAAATCCAGCTTGCTTAACCGTTTGGCGGGAGAAGAGGTCGCCTTGGTGAGCGAGATCGCGGGAACCACCCGCGATGCGATCCGCCAATCCTTGCAGCTCAATGGCGTCCCGCTGCACATCATTGATACCGCTGGGTTGCGTGAGACGGATGATGTCGTGGAGCGTATGGGCATCGCTCGTACCCAACAGAACATCGAACGCGCGGATCTGATATTGGTGCTCTCTGATGAATCCAATCTCGGCACCTCCAATGATGTTGCCACCATCCTCGACCGACTGCCTTTGGGTATTCCCCGCTTGTTCGTCCACAACAAGATAGACGTGGCGACACAAGCACCTCCTACCGTTCAGGACAACCACCTATATGTTTCCGCCAAAACAGGCTTGGGCATCGAAGTACTTCAAGACAAGATATTGAAAACGGTAGGTTGGCATCAAGAAGCCGGTGTATTTATGGCCCGCGAGCGCCATTTGGTGGCTATCGCCACAGCCAAGCAGCATTTTTCATCCGCAGCCCAGCATATAGAGATGCACGAACTATTGGCCGAAGATCTGCGGTACGCACAAGCCGCCTTGAACGAGATCACGGGCGAGTTTGTGGCCGACGATCTGCTGGGCGAAATATTCAGCCGTTTCTGCATTGGGAAATAATCACGTGTTTCACGTGAAACAATCAGTTTTGTAATCCATTCAGCCTATTGTAAGATGCGCGTCCTTTTTCGCTGGCGGCATAATGGATTTTCCCGGCAAATTTGATGTGATCGTGGTGGGTGGTGGGCATGCTGGCACTGAGGCGGCGCTTGCCAGCGCACGTGCGGGCAGCAAAACCTTGATGCTTAGCCATAACATCGAAACGCTCGGCCAGATGTCGTGCAACCCCTCCATTGGCGGCATCGGCAAAGGCCATCTCGTCAAAGAAGTCGATGCGCTTGGGGGTGTGATGGCGGCAGCGACAGACGAAGGTGGCATTCAATTCCGCATCCTGAATTCCAGCAAAGGCCCGGCAGTGCGCGCGACGCGCGCGCAGGCTGACCGCATCCTCTACAAGCAAGCCATTCGCAGTCGTTTGGAAAACCAGCCTAAGCTGTGGTTGTTCCAGCAAGCGGTTGATGATCTGACGGTCGAAGATGGGCGCGTAAGTGGTGTTGTGACCCAACTGGGCTTGCGTTTCTCGGCGCGTAGTGTGGTGCTGACCACAGGTACTTTCCTGGCGGGATTGATCCATGTTGGGCAATCCAACTATCAAGCGGGTAGGGCGGGCGATCCGCCAGCGCTGAGTCTGGCGCACCGACTGCGTGAGTTGTCGCTGCCTGTGGGTAGACTCAAAACAGGCACGCCACCCAGGATAGATGGGCGCACCATTGACTACTCGGTGATGCAAGAACAGCACGGCGACGACCCTGTTCCGGTGTTCTCTTTCATGGGAAATGCCAAGCAGCATCCGCGTCAATTGCCTTGTTGGATAACAGAAACCAATCAACGCACCCACGACATCATCCGTGGCGGTCTCGATCGTTCTCCTTTGTTCACGGGTGTGATCGAGGGGGTGGGGCCGCGTTACTGTCCTTCCATCGAGGATAAGATCAACCGCTTCGCCGAAAAGGCTTCTCATCAGATATTCTTGGAGCCGGAAGGGCTGACCACGCACGAGGTCTATCCTAATGGAGTCTCCACTAGTCTGCCGTTTGATGTGCAGTTGGATCTGATCCACTCTATCAAAGGTCTAGAGAACGCCCACATATTGCGTCCTGGCTATGCCATCGAATATGACTATTTCGATCCGCGCGGGTTGAAGAGTTCTTTAGAGACCAAGGCAATCGATGGATTGTTCTTTGCCGGGCAGATCAATGGCACGACGGGTTATGAAGAGGCGGCGGCGCAGGGTTTGTTGGCGGGCGTGAACGCTGCCTTGTTCGCGCAGGAGCGCGAAGCTTGGTGTCCGCGCCGCAACGAGGCGTATCTGGGGGTGATGGTCGATGATTTGATCACGCGCGGTGTGACTGAGCCCTATCGCATGTTCACCAGCCGTGCCGAATATCGTTTGCAGCTGCGCGAAGACAATGCGGACCTGCGATTGACGGAGATGGGTCGCCAGTTGGGTATCGTAGATGACGCACGCTGGCAGCATTTCGAAGCGAAGCGCGAGGCGGTCGTGCGCGAAGAGCAAAGGCTGCGTAGCACGTGGGTCAATCCGCGTATGCTAGCGGAGGAGGATGCGATGCGCGTCCTAGGCAAGAAGATCGAACGCGAATACTCTTTGCATGAATTATTGCGACGCCCAAATGTGACCTATGCTTCCTTGATGACCTTGCCGACAGCGGGCGAGCCTGCTGAAGAGAGCGTGGCATTGCAGATCGAGATACAAGCCAAGTACCAGGGATATATCGAGAAGCAACAGGGCGAGATCGAACAACAAGAACACTTTGAGAATCTCGAACTACCCGCCGATTTTGACTATCGTGGTGTACGCGGGCTTTCTATAGAGGCGCAACAGAAACTCAATCAACACAAGCCACAGACGGTAGGTCAGGCGGGTCGTATCTCGGGCATCACGCCAGCCACCATCTCGTTGTTGTTGGTACATCTGAAGCGTGGGTTCAAGAGCGCTCAAGTCGAGCAGAAGTGCGCATGAGCGAGGCTGATATCTTGCGGGCGGGAGCTACCAAGTTGGGGCTGGAGCTGGATGAACACACGCAAACCCAGCTACTGGCTTATGTCGAACTGTTGTTCAAATGGAACAAGGTGTACAACCTGACGGCGATTCGTGACAAGAGTGAGATGGTGAGTCACCACTTGCTCGACAGCCTTGCTGTGGTACCGCATCTCTGGTCAGGACGCTGGCTAGATGTAGGATGCGGTGGCGGTATGCCCGGATTGGTTTTGGCGATCGTGAAGCCCGATTGGCGATTCACTCTGTTGGATAGCAACACCAAAAAGACAGGTTTCGTACAACAGGCCGTCATTGAGCTCGGGTTAAAGAATGTGAGCGTCCACTCAGGTCGAGTAGAGGACTGGCATCCAGGCTACAGATTCGACGGCATCATCTCGAGGGCATTTGCCGAACTCGGAGATTTTCTGGCCGTGAGCAGACACTTGATCGCCCCCAATGGGCGTTGGGCTGCGATGAAGGGTCAACCCGAATCGGAGTTGGCGGGAGTGACAAAAGGTTTTGAGATCGAGAATATCGTTTCATTGAAAGTGCCGGAAATAGAAGCGGCGCGTAGCTTGGTGATCGCAAAGGTGTCTAGGGAGCAGATTGCATGACGAAGATAATGGCTATAACCAACCAAAAAGGCGGCGTGGGGAAAACCACGACCACTGTCAATCTAGCAGCCAGTTTGGGTGCCGTGAAAAAACGAGTGCTATTGGTAGACCTAGACCCACAAGGCAATGCCACCATGGGGAGCGGCATCAACAAGGGCGACCTAGAGCTATCCGTATATGACGTATTGATAGGTGAGGCGACCATCGCGCAAGCGCGCATCACGTCAGACAAGGGTAAATACGATGTACTTCCTGCCAATCGCGACCTCGCGGGTGCGGAGATCGAATTGGTCGATATGGAAGGGCGCGAGATGCGCCTCAAGCTGGAATTGCAGGCGGTCGCCCACGAATATGACTACGTGCTCATCGATTGTCCACCTGCGCTTAACCTACTCACCCTGAATGGTCTGTGTGCCGCGCGTTCAGTGATGATCCCGATGCAATGCGAGTACTACGCGCTGGAAGGATTGAGTGATTTGGTCAATACCATCCGCAAAGTACGCGAGAGTCTGAATCCAGAATTGGAGATCGAGGGTCTGTTGCGTACCATGTTCGACCCACGTAACTCCTTGGCACAACAGGTCTCGGATCAGTTGCAACAGCACTTTGGCGACAAGGTGTATCGCACAGTGATTCCGCGCAATGTGCGCTTGGCAGAGGCACCCAGCTATGGTGTTCCTGCGCTATATCACGATGCGCAATCCAAGGGAACGCAGGCATATCTCGCTTTGGCAGGCGAACTTCTGAATAACGCCTCAGCAACGAATTGAAAAAGGAAAGATGAACATGGTCAAACCAAATAAGGGATTGGGACGCGGATTGGATGCATTGCTCGCGGGTAGTGGCTCGACAAAGTCAAACGACACTTTGCGCGAACTCAAGGTAGAAGAACTCAGGCCAGGAAAGTATCAGCCCCGTAGCCGGATGGACGAGGTTTCGTTGAATGAGCTAGCCTCTTCCATCAGGGTGCAAGGGATAATTCAGCCTATCTTGGCGCGCGAATTGCCAAATGGTGGTTACGAGATCATAGCGGGTGAGCGCCGCTGGCGCGCAGCTCAACTGGCAGAGCTAAAACAGGTTCCAGTACTGGTGCGCAAGGTGCCCGATAACGCTGCATTGGCGATGGCGCTGATCGAGAACATCCAACGCGAAGATCTGAATCCATTGGAAGAAGCCATCGGCATCCAACGACTCATCGACGAATTCCAAATGACACATCAAGCCGCCGCAGAAGCAGTGGGTCGCTCACGCAGTGCTGCAAGCAATCTGTTGCGCTTGCTAAAACTGCCGACGGATGTGCAAGAGATGTTGATGGATAACCTGCTGGACATGGGGCATGCGCGTGCATTGCTCTCCCTTGAACCGGCCCAACAGATATTGCTGGCCAACAAGATCGTGATGGAGAAGCTGTCAGTTCGTGAAGCGGAGAGATTGGTACAGCGTCAATCAGAGTCACCCGCAAACTCGTCCGCCGCGAAGAAACCTGTGGCGGATCGCGATACGCAGCGCATCCAAGAAGAGGTCAGCGAGCAACTAGGGACGCGGGTCGAGATCAAGAGCGGCAAAAAGGGAGCGGGGAAATTGGTCATCGAATATTCGAGCAATGACCAGCTGAGCGATTTGCTGAACAAGCTCACAAAGGGCAGTTAATTGACAAATTCAGTGGGAGAAGAACCGCAAGAGCGTTTGACACCCCCGCTGAACGCCGCTATCATCGCCGC
>JBAYTV010000021.1:0-11078 GCA_041675405.1 Sideroxydans sp.
AGTGAACATTTGACCAAAACTGAACGGTGCCTGAGCGGTATCGAAGTTGGGTAATAGGTTCTGGTCTTTGTAGGGGACGCGCACGTAATAGAAGCGGGGCTCCAATGTCTGCATATAGCCGTTGCCCAAGAACGAGTCACTACGCTCGAATATCAGCCCGCCATCAAGGCTCATGATGGGAATGGAGCGTGAGCTGTCTGTGGGGTAGCCGCTGGTATTGGTGTCGAGTACGTAGCGGGTGTGATGGAGGCCGACTTTCGGTGTCAAAAAGTATCCTGGGGCATTCAGCAAGGGATAGCTGATAGATGGATAGATCACCATGCGCTGTCCATTGACCAGTGTCGGATGGCGAAAGTCCACATATTCACTGGTCATGGAAGCATTGCCGCCAAATACAGTACGTTGCGCATTGATGCCGATCTGAGGTTGCCTCCAATAGGGCTCGACCACGGGTGCCAGTGGGTCTTGCAAGGTCTGGTAATGTTGTACACGTGCAACGGCATTCCACCAGCCACCTGAATAATTCAATACCCCCTCTTGCAGCAAATTGGTCTGAGAAGTGGCATTCAAGTTGTCTGCCAGATCACGGTAGTAGTTATTGTCTGACACGCGATTCAGATTGAGATAGCCACTGAATCCCGCGCCAAGCTGTTGAGCGTGTTTCAGGGAGAAGCGTGTGCGGTCAGTCTGGCTGATCATGTCTGATTGCAGTACATCCGCATGGATTTCGCCAACACTGTTAGGTTGCAGATAGCGGAACTCATTGTTGAGTTGTGTGCCGCGCTTGTTCATATAGCGGGGTGAAACGGTCGCATCGAAGTTGTCCGTCACGTTCAAATACAAAGGGATCGTGACCTCGCGCCCACCCGTGGTGGTGCTGCCGAAGGTGGGGCCAAGTAAGCCTGTGCGCCTTTTATCGCTGAGCGGGAAATTCATCCAAGGGGTGTACAGGATGGGCAGTCCCATGAAGAGGACGCGTGCGTTGTAGGCAGTGCCTATCTGCGACGTTCGGTCTATATCCAAGCGTGACATCTTCAGCAGCCAATCGTCGTTATCGATGGGGCAGGTGGTGTAGGTCGCTCCCTCGAATTCATACTCTTTGCGACTGGCGATATGAGCCACCTCCGCTGATCCGCGTCCACCAGTCTCGATGAAAGTGAACTGTGGTTGTTGCATGTCGCCCATGTTGGTATCCATGTTCATTTGGAGCTTGGGGCCGACCACCGTGGTGTCGTTCTGCTCGATTTTCACATTGCCTTCGGCGATGAGATCCTTGCTGACTTCGTCGTAGGTCAGTAGGTCTGAAGAAACCATCTGTCCATCTTGGCGTAACTGCGCATTCCCGCGGGCTACCAACTTCTCACCATGTTTGGAGTCGATCTGGTCGGCGATGAAGAAAGCGGTCGTCTTTTCTTCGGAAGCGGGGAGAAGGTTGAAGGTGCGGTCTATCTTCAACGCAATGGGTGCGTCTTCGCCGTGAGCCCAAGGGGCTGAAACGAGGGTTAATAGAAGGAGCGCAAAACGCGGAAGACGAAGCATGGGCAGGGCAAATAATTTAAGGTGCTAAAATCTCACAAATCCCATATTAAGGCAATCAAATGCAACGTCAGAAACAGCTTACCGATTGGCTTTCCGGCCTATATCCGCACCAAACCTTCACTATCACCCCAGCCTCGGCCGATGCCAGCTTCCGTCGCTATTTACGCGCCACATTCGCCGACGGTAGCACCAAAGTCGTGATGGATGCCCCGCCTCAACATGAGGATTGCAAACCGTTTCTGCACATCGGCAAGTTGTTTGAAGAAGCGGGAGTCCATGTGCCGCATGTGTATGCTCAAGATGTGGCACAAGGTTTCTTACTGCTGTCAGATCTGGGCAATACCACCTATCTGCAAGCATTGGATGGGGGGAATGCGCGCAGCCTTTACGATCAGGCGATCGATGCCCTCATCAAGATACAGCTCGCCTCCAAGCCGAACGAGCTACCGCCTTATGATGAAGCGCTATTGCGCCGCGAACTTAACCTGTTCCCCGAGTGGTACATCGCCAAGCACTTGGGTGTGACGCTCACTGCGAAACAACAGGCAAAGCTGGAGGAGGTATTTGCTCGCATCATCAAGAACAATCTGTCTCAACCATGCGTGTATGTGCACCGTGATTTCCATTCGCGCAACTTGATGGTTAGCGAACCGAATCCGGGTGTTCTTGATTTCCAAGACGCCGTCTATGGTCCCATCACCTACGACCTTGCATCTTTGTTCAAAGACGCTTACATCAAATGGGAAGAGGCGGAGATCATTGATTGGCTCATCCGCTATTGGGAAAAGGCGCGTAAGGCTGGTTTGCCCGTGCGCGAGGACTTTGCTGATTTTTATTGGGATTACGAGATGATGGGAGCGCAACGCCACATCAAGGTGTTGGGCATCTTCGCGCGCCTGTATCACCGCGACGGCAAGGATGGTTATCTGCAAGACATGCCGCTGGTGATGGAGTATCTGCATAAGGCCTGCGAGCGCTATATCGACCTCAAGCCTTTGCTCAACATCCTGCTGGAGTTGAATCTGCAGATCAAACAATCGAACGAAGAGGGTGCCAACTTTTGATGCTGCGCATCTCCCCCTATCCAACTTTCCCCCGCAAGCGGGAGAAAGAGCAATTGTGAGAGGCATATTTTTATGCTTGCGATGATCCTAGCTGCGGGGCGCGGCGAACGCATGCGTCCGCTCACAGACCATACGCCCAAACCCTTGTTGCAAGTGGGTGGCAAGCCGCTCATCGTGTGGCATATCGAGCGTCTGGTGCGTGCCGGTATCACCGACCTTGTCGTCAATCATGCTCACCTCGGCGTGCAGATCGAATACGCCCTAGGTGATGGCAGCCAGCTTGGCGCGACCATCACCTATTCTGACGAAGGCATGGCACTGGAGACGGCTGGTGGTATCGCGTTCGCCTCTCACTTGTTGGGCGACGAGATATTTGCCGTGGTCAATGGCGACGTTTATTGCGATTACGATTTTGCGGGCCTGGCCTCTTGGGCTGTAGCACTTGCTAGCAGCAAGGATGTGGCGCACCTAGTGCTGGTGGATAACCCTGAACACAATCTCAAGGGTGATTTCGTCCTGCAAAAAGATCGTATTGTGCCCACCGTCTCGTCGCTCAATCCTCAATCCTCAATCCTGACTTTTGCAGGCATCGGACTATATCGTCCTGATTTGTTTAGTCACATCCCTCGCGGTAGTAAAGCGCCGCTCGCGCCGTTGCTGCGTGAGCAGATCGCCGCAGGCAAAGTCAGCGGTGAGCATCATCGCGGTGTGTGGGTCGATGTAGGCACACCACAACGCTTGGATGAACTCGACAAGCAGTTGCGTGCATCGCAGAATGACGCTCATGTCTGATACCTCCATCTACGTCGAACGTCGCAAGCATCTTCAGTGCAGGATGCAAAACGGCATAGCCATCATCCCTACCGCACCCGAAGTGGCGCGCAACGCGGACACGCATTACGACTACCGCCACGATAGTCACTTTTATTACCTCACCGGGTTTGCCGAGCCGGAGTCCGTTTTGTTGCTAATCGCAGACGACGAGCCGCAGAGCATCTTGTTCTGTCGCGAGAAGAACGCGGAGCGTGAGGTGTGGGATGGCTTTCGTTATGGTCCCGATGCGGCAGCCGAGTGTTTCGGTTTCGATGCGGCTTACCCCATCGAACAGCTGGATGAGAAACTCGTCGAGTTTATGGGTAACCGATCTGCGTTGTTCTATCCCGTCGGAGGCGATGGTGTTTGGGATGCGCGCATCATCAAAGCCCGTGAAACCGTCAAAGCCAAAGCACGCACTGGGATCCGGGCGCCGAATACGATACGGGATGTGCGCGAGCTGCTGAACGAGATGCGCCTGTTTAAAGACGAGCTTGAGTTGCGCACCATGCGCGGTGCGGCCAAGATATCCTGTGAAGCACATCGACGCGCGATGCGTTTCACCCGCTCAGGTCGGTATGAATATGAAGTGGAAGCAGAACTGCTACATGAATTCTGCCGCCACGGTGCGCGCCATCCGGCTTACACCAGCATTGTTGCGGGCGGTGCCAACGCATGCACTTTGCACTACGTCGGCAACGACGCACGCCTCAATGACGGTGATCTATTGCTCATCGATGCGGGTTGTGAATTGGATGGTTACGCCTCAGATATCACCCGCACCTTTCCAGTGAATGGTCGCTTCAGCGGGGCACAAAAAGAGGTGTATGAGATCGTGCTCGCCGCCCAGACAGCCGCCATCGCGGCGGCAAGGCCCATCAATTCATGGAATGCCCCGCATGAGGCGGCATTGCGCGTTTTGGCGCAGGGGTTCATTGATCTGAAGCTGTGCAATGGTTCTGTCGAATCTGTGCTGGAGAGCGAGAGTTACAAGCAGTTCTATATGCATCGCACAGGTCACTGGTTGGGCATGGATGTGCACGACGTGGGCGAATACAAAGTCGATGGGAATTGGCGACCCTTGCAGCCCGGCATGGTGCTGACGGTGGAGCCAGGCTGCTACATCCGCCCCTCGGATAGTGTGCCGCGTGATCTATGGAACATCGGTATTCGTATCGAAGATGATGTGCTCATCACTTCCAACGGCAATGAAGTGTTGACACAAGCTGCACCCAGAACAGTGCGCGAGATCGAGGAGGTCATGCGCCATGAATGAATCCCAATGTGATGTTGCCATCATCGGCGGCGGCCCCGTGGGCGCCGCGCTGGCACTGGCTTTGCAGGGCAATGGATTGCAAGTGGTGTTGCTGGAGGCGCGTGAATCCGAGGTGAACACCACCGATCCGCGCGCATTGGCGCTGTCCTACGGTACGCGACTCTTGTTGCAACGCTTGGGGGCTTGGGATGCGTTGCAAAACGTGAGCGGCATCAAGGTCATCGAGATCACGCAGAAACTGACTACAGGTCACACCACCTTGCGCGCGGATGAGATGAAAGTGCCTGACCTCGGCTACGTCTTGCCTTACACGATGTTGCATGCGGCATTGCAAAAAGGCCTAGCAAGTGGAGATGTCACCTGCATCTATGGCGCGATGGTGAGCGAGTTGCGTCACACCAATGATGCAGCTGTCATTGAATATCAGCACCAAGGTCAGTCGCATTCCCTCACCGCTCACCTTGCGGTCGCTGCCGATGGCGGCAAGTTACTCGAGGCCTCGCATCCGCCGCAGATCACCGACTACGGACAGAGCGGCATCATTGCCCATGTCACCAGTTCGCAAGCGAACACTGGCAAGGCCTTCGAGCATTTCACCACGCAAGGTCCGATGGCATTGCTGCCCTATTTGGATGGCTATGAACTGGTGCTGACTGCCGCCCACGAAGCAGCGCAAGATATGCTGACATGGGATGACGCGACATTCTTGGCGTATCTACAGAGCCATTTTGGTGATCGCGTCGGAGATTTTGTCAGCATCGGCAAATGCAGTTGCTATCCTCTGCGTCTGAAACGTGCCCCCGACATCACCTTCCAGCACACCGTTCTCATCGGCAATGCTGCACAGACCTTGCATCCCGTGGCAGGGCAGGGTTTCAACCTAGGGGTGAGAGACGCGTGGGAATTGGCGCAAGTCATACTCGATAGTGCACCGGAGAACATCGGTTCGGCTGCGATGTGTGCCGCCTATCGAAAATCACGCCGCATCGACCGCAATGCGGGTATTCGTTTCACCGATGGCCTGGTGCGAGTCTTCTCCAATGATCTTCCTGTACTCGGGCAGTTACGTTCAGCTGCGCTGACGCTGCTTGATGCATTTCCATTAGCAAGAAAGTTCGTTGCCAAGCGCATGATGTTTGGAGCGAACGGGTAGCTCCAGTGCGCGTCGGCCGCCGAATTATCCTAGCCGCTTGAGCAATTTCTCGTGTATTCCCCCGAATCCACCGTTACTCATCACCAAGATTTGATCGCCAGATCGTGCTGTCGTTGCGATGGATTCGACGAGCTCGTTCAGATCATCCTTGACCACAGCTTTGTCTCCTAACGGCGCAAGTGCGCCGCGCGCATCCCAGCCCAAGTTCCCCGCATAGCAGAACGTCAGATCGGCGTCTCTCAGGCTGTTGGGTAGCGCGTCTTTCATTACGCCCAGTTTCATGGTGTTGGAGCGCGGTTCCAACACAGCGAGGATGCGAGCCGAACCTACTTTGCTGCGCAATCCGGCGACGGTAGTGTCGATGGCGGTGGGGTGGTGTGCGAAGTCATCATAGATGGTGATGCCGTTGACCGTACCACGCACTTCCATGCGGCGTTTCACATTCTTGAATCCAGCAAGTGCAGCCAAACCTTGCGCGACAGGTACACCAGCATGACGTGCTGCGGACAAGGCGGCCAGCGCATTCATGCGGTTGTGCTCCCCCATCAGATCCCATTGCAAGGTTCCTTGCGCGACACCGTTCAACGTCACGCGGTTGTCATCGTCGATGTTCCAGCCGTCGTTACTGCCGAACTTCTCTATGGGTGTCCAGCACCCACGCTGGATGACGCGCGTCAATGATTCTTCGCGCCCATTGCTCACCACCAGCCCGTTGCTTGGCACGGTGCGTACTAGGTGGTGGAACTGCGTCTCGATGGCGTTTAGGTCGGGGAAGATGTCAGCGTGGTCGAACTCAAGGTTGTTCAAGATCGCGGTGCGTGGATGGTAGTGCACGAATTTGGAGCGTTTGTCGAAGAAGGCTGTGTCGTACTCATCTGCTTCGATGGCGAAGAAGGGAGAACCGGTGATGCGCGCGGAGATGCCGAAGTTTTGCGGTACGCCGCCGATCAGAAATCCTGGGTTCAGTCCAGCATGTTCCAGTATCCAAGCCAGCATCGAAGTCGTGGTGGTCTTGCCATGTGTTCCCGCCACGCCCAGCACCCATTTGCCGCGCAACAAGTTATCTGCCAGCCATTGCGGGCCGGAGGCATAAGGCAGATTGCGGTTGAGTATCTCTTCCATCAGCGGATTGCCGCGCGACACCACGTTGCCGATGACGAACACATCAGGATTGAGCTCCAGCTGATCCTCGCCAAAGCCTTCGATGAGTTCGATGCCTTGTGCTTCTAGTTGCGTGCTCATCGGCGGATAGACGTTCGCATCGCAACCGGTGACGCGATAGCCCGCTTGTTTGGCGATGGCGGCGATGCCACCCATAAAGGTGCCGCAGATACCGAGGATATGGATGTGATTGCTCATTACTTATGTCCTGAAAATAAAATATACCGCGCCCATCAGACACAGTCCTGCATATAAATAGTCCATCTTCAAGGGCTGGTTCATGTACAGCACTGCGAAGGGGACAAAAACGGTCAGCGTGATGACTTCTTGCAAAATTTTAAGCTGACCGAGGCTCATCTCGGTGTATCCGATCCGGTTAGCAGGTACTTGCAGGGCATACTCGAAGAGTGCGATACCCCAGCTAATCAGCGCTGCGACGTACCAAGGGGCGGTAGCTAGATTCTTCAGGTGCCCATACCACGCGAAGGTCATGAATAGGTTGGACACCGCCAGCATCAATGTCGTGACCAGCAACGGGTTAGAGACGAGATTCATGGCTCAGCTTGGGGTTGTCTATGGGATACTTTGGCGTAGGCGCGGATTCTAGCAGTGAGGATGGTCAGCGTGAGTGGCTTTAGCGGCTGGCAAATCAACAAGTTGCTCGCACAGGCAAAAAAATGCCCCTGAATCAAAGGGGAAAGATTCAGGGGCACAAGTCTTTACATGGTAAAGACACACGCTCAGGGAGGAGAAACGTGGAGCAGCTCTCACCGCTCGCATGCTCAGACGGGACTGTGAGAAAATAGTTCAATTACTTTACAAAATCATTTGGAATAACCATGAAGATACTAGGACAATATCCCCAATCCCGTATGCGTCGTATGAGAAAAGACGCATTCTCTCGTGACCTTATGCGTGAGCACATACTTACTCCTGCTGACTTCATCTACCCTGTTTTTGTGCTGGAAGGAAGCAACAAGGTAGAGGATGTGAAGTCGATGCCAGGGGTGCAACGTAAGACTCTGGATTTGATACTGAAGGATGCCGAGCAATGCGTGAAGTTGGGCGTGCCTGTGATGGCGATCTTTCCAGTGATAGATGCTTCGCTGAAAAGCTTGGATGCGCGCGAAGCGTTCAATCCAAATGGACTCGTCCCGCGCGTCGTTGCCGAGCTGAAGAAGCACTTCCCAGAATTGGGTGTGATGACTGACATCGCTCTCGACCCCTACACCAGCCATGGGCAAGATGGGCTAATTGACGATACTGGTTACGTGCTCAACGATGAGACCATCGCGGTGTTGCAAAAGCAGGCGCAATGCCATGCTGCTGCGGGAGCAGATATCGTGGCGCCATCGGACATGATGGATGGCCGTATCGGTGCGGTACGTGTGGCCCTGGATGCGAACGGCCACATCCACACACGCATCATGGCGTATTCAGCCAAATATGCCTCCAGTTTTTATGGCCCGTTCCGCGATGCGGTCGGTTCCAGCGGCAACTTGGGCAAGAGCAACAAATACACCTATCAGATGGATCCTGCGAATTCGGATGAAGCGTTGTGGGAGGTGGGTCTTGACCTGCAAGAGGGTGCGGACATGGTGATGGTCAAACCAGGCATGCCGTATCTGGATATCTTGCGCCGCGTGAAGGATGAATTCAAAGCACCGACTTTTGTCTATCAGGTCAGCGGTGAATACGCGATGCTCAAGGCGGCAGCGCAGAACGGCTGGTTGAATGAAGAAGCTTGCGTTTTGGAGTCGTTGCTAGCGTTCAAGCGCGCAGGTGCCGATGGGATCCTGACTTACTTTGCGCTGGATGCGGCGCGCTGGTTGAAATCAGGAAGCTAACAAGGCTTCTACTGCAGCGATGTCTGCATGCGTCTCGGGGTGACGGCTACCGCTGTGACGGATATTCTCTGGCAAGACGATGATGTGTATCAGAACGTCTGATTCGCTGGTAAGGGTGTAGCTGGGGACGATCTCCTCATGCCCCCCGATCCTGGCTCGCCATTCACCGTCTTCAAAATCGATGTTGTTGTTGAGCAAGGACAGCAGAACCGCCTTTGCGTCGTCCGAAAACAGCATGAGATTGATGTCAGAGTCCTCCCCCGCGCTTCCGCTCAAGACTGAGCCAGTCAGGTAAGGATTGAATTCGGCGAACACTTGCATGGCTGCCAAAGCTTCTTCGCGTAGTTCACGCAAGATGTCTGGGTGTGTGTCAGCTTGATACAACGCACGGTAGGTGTGCAACGCGACTTCCACTTCTTCATTACTAGGTAGGTGTTGTGTATCTGCCGCGCCCAGTTGTTTGGCGGCCTTTCGCTTGGCGAAAGCCAAATCAGTGACACCTTCTTCGGCAATGATGCGGGCCGCCTGATGGGCGAGTTGCTCGCGCATCAGGTCTCTTTTCTGTGCGTGGGGTTTGCCCATTAGAACAGCTGTTCGTTTTCGGTTGGTTTGGACGATACCACGGGGACGCTACTTTGCTCGGCGGGCAGATTCTCTTCATAGAAATAGTCGACACGAGCGCCATCGGGATCGCGCAGGCCGTTTTCGTTGATGCGGGCTGTGACGATATGATCGGGTATGGAATATTCGATTCCCGGAACATCTTTGAGTATCGCTCCCATGTAGTCGATCCAGATGGGAAGTGCGGCACCACCACCGGTTTCTTTTTCACCCAGGCTGCGTGGATTGTCATAACCGACCCACGTGACGGCGACGAGTGCGGGATGAAAGCCGCAGAACCAAGCGTCCATCGAATCGCTGGTCGTACCTGTTTTGCCAGCCAGATCTTGTCGGCCTAAGGACATTGCCCGAATGGCCGTGCCGTGTTTCACCACGTCTTGCATCATGTTTACCATGGTGAAAGCGTTCCGAACATCCAACACCTGCTCCGCTCCTTTGCCTACTTCGACAGGGTTTGCTTGACTGATGATGTTGCCTTGCCCATCTTCGACACGTTGGATCAGGTAGGGTGAGACACGGTAGCCTCCGTTGGCGAACACAGAATACCCTCCCAACATTTGCATCGGCGTGACGGAAACGGCTCCTAAAGCCATCGTCAGATAGGGGCCAACCTTGTCTTTTTCAAAGCCGAACTTGGTGACATAGTCTTGAGCGTAGTCCAAGCCAATGGATTGAAGGATACGGATGGAAACGAGGTTCTTCGATTTGGTAAGACCTTGACGCATGCGCATCGGACCTTCGAATTCACCATCGAAGTTCTTCGGCTCCCATGCTTCGCCGCCAGTATCGATAAGGTCGACCACCAGTGGCGCATCGTTGATGACTGAGGCAGGGGTGAACCCTTTTTCGAGAGCGGCAGAGTAAATAAATGGCTTGAAGCTAGAGCCAGGCTGGCGCCACGCTTGTGTGACGTGGTTGAACTGGTTGCGATTGAAGTCAAAGCCGCCCACTAAGGCATAGATAGCGCCTGTTCTTGGATTGGCAGAAACGAAAGCGGACTCGGCTTGAGGAATCTGAGAAATCATCCAGATCCCCTTATCGTTCTTTCGAACTCTTATGAGTGAACCTTTGCGGATTCGCCGGCTGAGTGCGAGGTTGTCCCCCAACATCTGTTGAGCAAAGCGTAGCCCTTCACCGTTTATATCAGACGTCTCGCCTCCTTTAATATAAACGCCTAAGGTTTTTGAGCTGACTGTGCGCACCACGGCAGGTATCAGGTCTCCGTTATTGGAGACATCTTGCAGGGCATCGTCGAGCAGTTCATCCGTGTCGTTCTTTTTCAAATCGATGTAACCCTCGGGGCCGCGATATCCATGGCGCTGGTCATATTCCATAACGCCCTTGCGCAATGCGTCATAAGCAACCGCTTGGTCTTGCGCTCTGATGGTCGTATAGACGCTGTAGCCTTGGGTGTATGTATCCTCTTGGAATTTGTCGTACATCTCTTGCCGAACCATCTCGGCAATGAAGCCGGCGTTCACGGAGAATTCTTGGTGGTATGCGGTTTGTTTTGTTTGGATAGGCTCGTTTTGCGCAAGTCCATATTCCTCACTACTGATGTAGCCAAGATCGCGCATGCGTTTCAAGATGTATTCTTGGCGTAC
>JBAYTV010000022.1:0-10841 GCA_041675405.1 Sideroxydans sp.
AGACAGCACGTGGTGTTCTTCCTGGTGGCGGCCTAGCGGGCCATAGGCGCGCGCTTGCATCTCGTACAGTTTGGGGTCGTTGCCGTTGAGCAGCACTTCGTAGTCCAGTAGTTTCAGCGCGTTCACATATTGTTTCTCTTCCAACATCAGCTCGGCGTAGTCGTAGATAAGGGCGCGATGACGTGGGAATTGTTTCAGCGCTTTGCGATAGAACGCGGATGTGTCTTTTTCTTTCTTATCCAGACGTTTGATCTGCCCGGCCAGTGACTCGATGGTGGCGTTGTGCGGTGCGCTCTTGTACAGCGTTTGGAATTCTTGGATGGCGAGCGCGTCTTGTTTGTCGCGCATCAGTGAGATGACTAGGCCGTAACGTTGTGCGACGGGGTTGCCGAAACGTTGTTCGCCCAATGCGCCGTTAAAGAAGGCGACTGCATCGCGCGGGGTCTTTTGCAGGGCATGCACGCGGGCACGCATCAGTTGGAATTCGAGGCTGTCGGGTACGAGCTTGAAAGGGATCTGTTGCACACGGCCATCCACGTCGGCCACACGTTCGGTGGTGAGCGGGTGGGTGCGCAGGTAGGTGGGGGTGTCGCCCTCGAGTAGCTGTGTGGCTTTTTGCAGACGCTCGAAGAAGAGCGGCATGCCGCGTGTATCGAAGCCGCTCTTTTCCAAGATACCGAGGCCGATGCGGTCTGCTTCTTTCTCATGTTCGCGGGTGAAGTCGAGTTGGCGCTGCATCATGCCGCCCTGCGAGCCCACGATGGCGGCGCTGGCGACTTGCGGGTTGTCACGCGCGGCAAGGATGGCGATAGCCATGGTGGCCATGGCGGCGAGGGAATCGTATTTTTGTCCCGATACCATGCGCGCCAAGTGGTGCTGGGTGACGTGCGATATCTCGTGGCTCAACACAGAGGCGAGCTCGGATTCGCTCTGCGAGAGCAGGATGAGGCCGGTGTTCACGCCGATGAACCCGCCGGGCAGGGCAAAGGCGTTCACGGCGTTGTCGTTGATGACGAAGAACTCGAAAGGTTGGCTGGGTTCGCTACTGTTCGCTACCAAGCGTCCGCCCAAGGCGTTCAGATAATCGGTGATCTCGGGGTCGTCCAGATAGTTTCCACTGGCGCGGATGCGGAACATGCTCTGTTCGCCGATCTGGCGTTCCATCTGCGGCGATACCATGGTCTGCGACACGTCACCCAGATCGGGCAGACCATCCGCGTTGAGTTGCAGGGGGAGTAGCAGGAGTAGAGCTAGGGATATTTTTCGCATGGTAGCTATGATAGCACCCGCTCGTTTAGGTTCCTTTGAGCGCATGCGAACTGGACAGTGATGCCTCAAACCCGCAGAATGTCGGCGTTTTAAAGATCGTTGATTGTGTCGTCATCCCCGCGCAGGCGGGGATCCAGTTTGTTGATTGAACTAGGTTCCCGCCTGCGCGGGAACGACGCATGAGACCCAATAGTGCGCTAGGTAAAGCAAAGACTTGCATGGATCCCATCGGCAAATATCAGATCGTGAAGGAACTCGGACATGGCGCGACCAGCACCGTGTACTTGGCGCTCGACTCGTTCAATGGTCAGCAGGTGGCGCTCAAGCTGTTCAATCCGATCGTGATGCAGAACACGGGTAGCGGCAAAGCCTTCCGCAAGCTGTTGCTCACCGAGGCATCTCTCGCAGGCAAGCTATCGCATCCTCACATCGTCAAGATCCACGATGCGGTGATGGAAGGCGAACAGAATTATATGGTGATGGAGTACGTCGAGGGCGAGACGCTGGAGCGCTACGCCGAGGTGGACCATCTGCTGTCGCTGGGGCGCATCGCCGAGATCATCTACAAGTGTTGTAAGGCGCTGGAATACGCGCAGTATCAGGGTGTCATCCATCGCGACATCAAGCCTGCCAACATCCTCATCAAAGGCGAGAGCGACATCAAGATATCCGACTTTGGCGCGGCGATGTTGGAGAACCAGCAGACCACGCAGGTGAGCGGTGTGGGTTCGCCCGCGTATATGTCGCCGGAGCAGATCAAAGAGTTGACGCTGTCGCACCAGACGGACATCTATTCGCTGGGGGTGACGATGTATCGCATGCTCACCGGCAAGCTACCGTTCGATGCGGCCAACAACTACAGCATGATCTACCAGATCATGAACATCGAACCGCCCGCTGCCAGCACCTTCCGCCCTGAGATACCAGCCGCATTGGACGCCATCGTGCAGCGCGCCATGTGCAAGGATGTGGCGCATCGTTACCAGACATGGGATGAGTTCGCGCGCGATCTGGTGTCGTTCATCAGCTACGAAGTGCCGCAGCAGGAGCAGATATTCGATACCGAGAAGTTCGATACGGTACGTGCGCTGCCGTTCTTCGCCGATTTCAATGATGTGGAGTTGTGGGAAGTATTGCGCATCAGCGAATGGCGCAAAGTGCCCAAGGACGAGAAGATCGTCAGCGAGGGTGAGCCGGGGCAGAAGTTCTACATCGTGGCGAAAGGTTCGGTGCGCATCGTGAAACAGGGCAGGTTGTTGAGCCTGTTGCACAAAGGCGATTGCTTCGGCGAGATGGCGCACCTGAGCGGTAAGGATGCGAAGCGCACGACCGATGTTTTCGCCAAGACCGATGTGAAGCTCATTGAGATCGACCCGGAAGTGTTGGCGCTGGCGACAGCCAACTGCCGTTTCCAATTCGCCGAGGCGTTCTTGCGCATGTTGGTGAGACGCTTGAGCGTGGCCAACACGCGCATCTCACGTCTGCTCAGTGACCACGGCGAAGAACAATAACTAAGGTCCCACCGAATTTGCTCCCTCTCCCATGAGGAGAGGGAATTTGATGTGTTATTTTTTGGAGAAGTAGAAGTGTCAGATTTCAAGAACATCACCGTGGCTGAATTACCCGCACTACTTGCCAGTGGCGCTGCGCAACTGGTGGACGTGCGCACCGATGCCGAGATCGCGCGCGGCCGCATCAAGGGCGCCATCAGCTTGCCATTGCATCTGTTGCCTTTCCGATTGAGTGAGTTGGATACAAAGAAGACCACCGTGTTCTATTGCCAGATGGGTGGTCGTTCCGCGCAGGCCGCTGCGTTCGCTGCGGCGCAAGGTTTGAATGGCGCGGCGAATCTGCAAGGCGGTATCACCGCTTGGTATCACGCTGGGGGCGAGGTCGTCGCATGAGCGAGATGGCGTTCGATGTGGAGTTGGATGTGCGGCAGTTGGCGTGTCCGTTGCCTATCTTGCGTGCCAAGAAAGCACTGTCGCCGATGACGAGTGGTCAGGTGCTGAAGCTGGTGGCGACCGACAAAGGCTCGCCCAAGGATTTCATCGACTTCTGCGGCAAGACAGGGAATGAGTTGTTGTCATCGACGACGCAGGGCGACGAATTCATCTTCCTCATTCGCCGCCGCTAGTTCGTCATTCCCGCGTAGGCGGGAATCCAGTGTTTTCATCCAACATGCTTTTTGGTTTTGTCTTCGCGTTGCGAAGATTGATGTATCGACTGGATTCCCGCCTGCGCGGGATAACCAGCGACTTGCGCATGTTTCATCGCGCTTAGTCGAATGGCTAGTAGTTCCACCAATGACATCAGCCCAGCTTCTTGCGTTGTGCCTGCAACTGCACCAGTGTCGCGCCGAAGTCTTCCATGCGTCTCTTCTCTTGCTCCACCACCGCTGCGGGCGCACGGGCGACGAAACTCTCATTGCCTAACTTGGCTTGTGTCTTGGTGACTTCGTTGGTCAAACGATCGATTTCCTTATCCAGACGCACGCGCTCGGCAGCCACGTCGATCTCCACCTTCAGCATCAGTTTGAAATTGCCGACGATGGAAACGGGCGCGTCGCCTTCCGGCAACTCGGCCACCACATTCACTTCGCTCAACTTGGCAAGGCTGCTGATGTAAGGCGCGAGTGCGTTCAGCACCGTCGCATCACCGGCGGCGATGAGCGGCACACGTGCGGCAGGCGACAGATTCATCTCGCTGCGCAAGCTGCGGCAAGCGGTGATGAGTTCTTGTAGCAAACCGATCTGTGCGATAGCGGCATCGTCGATCTTGCCGTCGTCTGCTTTTGGATAGGCCTGCAACATGATGCTGCTACCTTTTGCATTCGCCATCGGTGCGACGGATTGCCACAACTCTTCCGTGATGAACGGGATGATCGGATGCGCGAGACGCAGGATGGTCTCAAGCACACGCACCAAGGTGCGGCGGGTGGCGCGTTGACGCACTGCTGAATCCTGATTCCCGACTCCTGAATCCTGTAGTTGTACCTTCGCCAGCTCCACGTACCAGTCGCAGTAAGTGTTCCACACCAGTTCGTAAACCGCGCGTGCGGCCATGTCGAAACGGTAGTCGGCGAAGTTGCTCGCCATTTCCGCTTCAGTCTGTTGCAGCAAGCTGATCATCCACTTGTCGGCGGCAGAGAATTCCAGCGGCAAACTTTCATCCTGACCAACATCCTTGCCTTCGCAATTCATCAGCACGAAACGGGTGGCGTTCCATAGCTTGTTGCAGAAGTTGCGATAGCCCTCACAGCGTTGCATGTCGAACTTGATGTCGCGGCCGGGCGAGGCGAGCGAGGCGAAGGTGAAGCGCAACGCATCGGTGCCGAATGCGGTGATGCCTTCGGGGAATTCTTTGCGCGTGCGCTTCTCGATCTTCTCCGCGTCTTTCGGGTTCATCAATCCGGTGGTGCGTTTCTTCACCAGTGAGTCGAGATCGATACCGTCGATTAGATCGATGGGGTCGAGCACGTTGCCCTTGGACTTGGACATCTTCTGGCCTTCCGCATCGCGGATGAGACCGTGCACGTACACGTCTTTGAAAGGGATCTTGCCGGTGATGTGCTTGGTCATCATCACCATGCGCGCCACCCAGAAGAAGATGATGTCAAAGCCGGTGACGAGGACGGTAGAAGGCAGATATTTCTGCACGAACTCGTTCTGTGCATCGAACGGTTTGTTCATGTCCCAATCCAGTGTGGAGAACGGCCACAGCGCGGAAGAGAACCAAGTGTCGAGTACGTCGTTGTCGCGGTCGAGTTGTCCGGCGTAGCCAGCCTTGTCGGCCAGCTTGCGCGCTTCGTCTGCGTCATGCGCGACGAACACTTCGCCGTTCACGCCGTACCACGCGGGGATCTGATGACCCCACCACAATTGGCGCGAGATGCACCAGTCTTGGATGTTGTTGAGCCACTGGTTGTATGTGTTCACCCAGTTCTCGGGATGGAACTTGATCTCGCCGGAGCTCACACATTCCAGTGCTTGCTCGGTGATGCTCTTGCCGTTGTCGCTCGGCTTGCTCATGGCAACGAACCATTGGTCGGTGAGCATCGGCTCGATGACCACGCCGGTGCGGTCGCCGCGCGGCACTTTGAGTTTGTGTTTCTCGGCCTTGTCGAATACGCCCGCCGTCTCCAGATCGGCAACGATCTGTTTGCGTGCGGCGAATCTATCCATTCCTTGGTATTGCTTGGGCGCGTTCTCGTTGATCTTCGCATCCAGCGTGAGGATGGAGATCATCTCCAGCTTGTGACGCTGACCGACGGCATAGTCGTTGAAGTCATGCGCAGGTGTGACCTTGACCACGCCGGTGCCGAATTCTTTATCGACATATTCATCCGTGATGATGGGGATAGTGCGGTCGCACAGCGGCAGCGTGACTTGTTTGCCGATGAGGTGTTTGTAGCGCTCATCTTCTGGATGCACCATCACGGCGACGTCGCCCATCATGGTCTCGGGGCGAGTGGTGGCGACCGTGAGGTGACCGCTGCCATCCGCCAGCGGATAACGGATGTGATACATGAAGCCGTCTTCTTCCTCTTGCACCACTTCGAGGTCGGACACGGCGGTGTGCAGTTTCGGGTCCCAGTTCACCAGGCGCTTGCCGCGATAGATCAGGCCTTCGTTGAACAGGCGCACAAAGGTCTCGGTGACGGTCTTGTTCAGCGCGGGGCCCATGGTGAAACGTTCGCGCGACCAATCGGGCGAGGTGCCGAGGCGGCGCATCTGGCGTGTGATGGTGTCGCCGGAGAATTTCTTCCACTCCCACACCTTCTCGATGAACTTCTCGCGACCGAGGTCATGGCGCGATACGCCTTGCGCGTCGAGTTGGCGCTCGACGACGATCTGTGTGGCGATACCCGCGTGGTCGGTGCCCGGTTGCCACAGGGTGTTGTCGCCGCGCATGCGGTGGTAGCGCGTGAGCGCATCCATCAAGGTCTGGTTGAAGCCGTGGCCCATGTGCAAGGTGCCGGTGACGTTGGGCGGTGGCAGTTGGATGCAGAAGTTGTCTTGCTTGGCGGCATCGACACCGGCCTTGAAGTAGCCGGCGGCTTCCCATTCGGGATACCAACGTGCTTCGATGTCTTTGGGGTCGAAACTTTTTGCGAGTTCTTTTTGAGTCATGTTCGTGCGGTATGTATATCAGAGATGCGGCGCGAAGCCTGTCCTGAGCTTGTCGAAGGAGGGCGCGATTATAGCAATTCAGAAGGTGCTTCAGACTCAAAACACGTCATTCCCGCGCAGGCGGGAATGATGAGGATTTAGGTGGGGTCTTGCGGAGTGGCTAGGGCTTTGCGGATGAGTTCGGGTAGTTCCGCTTTCAATTCGGCAAGTGTCTCTGCGATGACCTGTTGTTGGGCATCGGCCAAGCGTTGTTGTAGGCGTTGCGCCAACACATCCTCAAGGTGCGTCTCGAGGTGGCTCAACAGTTGCGGCGAGATGTCGAGCGGCATCTCTTCGGGAAGTAGGACGTTGGCGGACTCGGTGGAGATGGGCGCGAAATCTTGTGCTTCGACTTCTATCGTCGCGTCCAATGTGGAAGGTACTGCTTCTTCAACGATCTCGGTCAGCGTGGGGAATCCGCCCGAGGCTTCGCCGACCACTTCGGTCAACACGGGCAGGTCTTGCGGCAGGTAGTGTTCGGTCGTCATGCGCGCAGTTTCGCCAGATCGGTATGGCCCACATCGTAGCCACGGTCTTTGTAGAACTTGAAGCGCGCGCGGCCCAGCTTGGCATCATCGTCGTGGCTACCGACGATCTCGATGACGCGTTCGAAACGGCTGAAGAAGGTGGTGCATTCATCATGCAAGCTGATGAGCAGTTCCGAGTGTGGGAAGTTCTCGTCGCGCCCGATGACCACAGGCATGGTCGCCGCATCGGCTTCGTGGCTGTGACAGTGCGGCAGGAAAGCGGTGGCGGGGTAGTGCCACAGCAGCTTGTCCAACTTGTCTGCGGTGTCGTCGTTCGGCACATGCAACAAAACACGCAGCCCGTTCTGCATGGCTTTGTGGCTGAGCTGACAAGCGGTGCGCAGCTTGTCTTCAGAGCCAGTATAGAAATCGACTTTGGTCACAGACACCCTCGCAAATCTACTGTGCAGTCCAATTGTGTCGTCGCGTGCTCGTTCAATCCTCGCCTACCTAAATGGTATGTCTCGTCTTTCACTGCGCGGCTCCTTGCACTTGGACTTGCTCGTAACGATTTTCGAAGGTGTCTGAGCGCGATGTCAGTTCTTTTCGGCTCGGTTGATCAAATATTGCGTGAGCATCGGCACGGGACGGCCTGTCGCACCTTTCTCCTTGCCGGACTTCCATGCAGTACCCGCGATGTCCAAGTGTGCCCAGCGATATTCCTTGGTGAAGCGCGCCAAGAAGCAGGCGGCGGTGATGGTGCCACCCGCGCGTCCGCCGATGTTCTGCATGTCGGCGAAGTTGCTATCGAGCAGCGGTTGGTAGTCGTCCCACAGGGGCAGTTGCCATGCGCGGTCGTGCGATTGTTCGCCAGCGGCTAGAAGTTCCTTCGCCAGTTTGTCTTCGTTGGCGAACAAGCCGTGGGCGACGTGACCCAAAGCGATGACGCATGCGCCGGTGAGGGTGGCGATGTCGATGACGGTGTCGGGGTCGAACTTGGCGGAGTAGGTGAGTGCGTCACACAGGATGAGGCGACCTTCAGCGTCGGTGTTCAATATCTCGATGGTCTGGCCGGACATGGAGGTGACGATGTCGCCCGGTTTGGTGGCGATGCCGGAAGGCATGTTCTCGCAAGTGGGGATGACGCCGACCACGTTCAGCTCCAAGCCCATCTCGGCGATGGCTTGCATGGTGCCGAGCACGCTGGCTGCGCCGCACATGTCGTATTTCATCTCATCCATCTCGGCGCCCGGCTTGAGCGAGATGCCGCCGCTGTCGAAGGTGATGCCTTTGCCGACCAGCACGATGGGTTTCTGTTTCTTGTCACCGCCCTTGTATTCGAGGGTGATGAGTTTTGCTGGTTGTTCGCTGCCGCGTGTGACGGAGAGGAAAGAACCCATGACCAACTTCTGCATGTCCTTCTCTTCCAGCACGGTGGTCTTGATCTTCTTGTGTGCTTTGTCCAAAGCCAATGCGTGTGCAGAAAGATAAGTGGGCGTGCAGATATTGCCGGGCAGGTTGCCCAGAGTCTTGGCCAATTCCATACCGTTGGCGATGGCGGCGGTTTGCTCCAGTGTGGTCTTGAGTTCTGCCACAGGCTTGTCGAGCGTGGCGAACACGACGTGCTTGAGTGTAGAGGGTTTTGCGGGTTCACTCTTCAGGCCGTCAGCGCGGAAGGCTTGTTCGGCGGCGCTGAGTACGGCTTGTTTGATGACCCATTGCGAGTTCTTGCCGAAACCTTCGTCGCTGATGAACAGCGCCGCATCTTTCGCGGGTGTCGCATTCAGCGCCTTGAACGTCGCACTGAGGATATCGAGGCTGACCTTGCTGTTCAGTTCGCTGGCTTTGCCCAATCCGACGAGCAGTACGCGCTCGGCGGTGATGCCGTTGAGTTTGTGCAGGAGCAGGGTAGTCGCGGATTTGCCAGTCATGTCGCCACGGGCGATGAGGTCGCTCAGGGCGTGTTTCGCAGCTTTGTCGAGCGCTTGCCCTGCCTTGGATAATTTGCCGCCATCGAACACGCCGACCACCACACAGCCGCTCTTCATCGAGTCCGGGCTACCTTGTTTTATGCTAAATTCCACGTGTTACTCCTTAAATTCAAATATCCATCGATTAACCTGCAATGGCCGATTATCCGCAATCTCAAGGCATAAAGTCAAAGAAGCAATCGCCTCGAATCGTGCGGGGTATCTTCTATTGGTCGTTGGTGCGCGAGTTTGCGAGTTCAGGCCTGCTCATATTCTCCGTACTGATGGGCATCGTGGTGTTCACTCAACTGATCAAGTTGCTGGGAGAATCGGTGAGTGGCGGGCTGGCGGTGGATGGTGTGTTGGTGATGTTGGGTTTCAGCGCGTTGAGTTTCATTCCCGTGTTGCTCTCTGTCAGTCTGTTCCTGTCGGTGTTGCTCACGTTGTCGCGTATCTATCGCGACAGTGAGATGGTGGTGTGGTTCTCTTCTGGAATCGGGCTGACACGCTTCATCCGCCCTGTGATGGCTTATACGGTCCCGGTGGTGTCCATCATCGCCTTGATGAGCCTGGTGTTGTCACCGTGGGCTTGGTCGATGGCGGATGAGTTCAAACGCAGATTGAACAGTCGTGACGATGTCGCTTCTGCCGCACCGGGGGTGTTCCGCGAATCCAAGCAGGCCGACCGCGTGTTCTTCCTGGAAGAGGTGGATACCGAGAAGAAGCGCGTGCAGAACGTCTTCGTGCAGTCGGTACAGAACGGCAAGGACGGCACCATGGTGGCGAAAGAGGGCTATCAGGAGATCGCGGCCAACGGTGATCGTTTCCTCGTGTTGCTGAATGGATCGCGCTACGAAGGTGTGCCGGGGCAGGCGGATTTCAAGATCGCGGAGTTCGAGCGTTATTCCATCCGCATCGAACCGGTGGATCTGCCGCAAAATACGAGTAATCGCAGAGCCCACTCCACGCTGTACCTGATCCAGCACCCTGATCCATTGAATCAATCGCAACTGGTCGAACGCATCGGCATGCCCTTGGGGGCGTTCATGCTGGCGTTGCTGGCGATCCCGTTGAGCTATGTGAATCCGCGCGCGGGTCGCTCATATAGTTTGATCGCCGCCATCGTGCTCTATATGTTCTACAACAATATGGCGACCATCTCTGTCTCGTGGGTGGCGCGCGAGAAGGTCAGCATGCTGGTCGGACTGTGGGGCATCCATCTGGTGTTGCTGGCGGGGACGCTCGTGTATTTCTATCACCGTAGTTCACCCTTCTCCTGGCAAAGGTGGCGCCGATGAATCTGCTCACGCGCTACTTGGCAAAAGAGATATACCTGAGTGTGCTCATGGTGTTCGCGGCGCTGCTCATGTTGTTCGAGCTGCTCGACCTCATCAATCAGATGAACGAGATGGGTGATAGCAGCGGCTATCACATGGGTTATGTGTTGCTGTTCGTGTTGTTGACCGCGCCCAATCACGTCTACGAACTTTTTCCGGTGGCGGTGTTGATCGGCACCATCTTCGCCTTGGTGCAGATGGCTGCCAATTCGGAGTTGACCGTGTATCGCGCTTCGGGCGTGTCGTTGAAACAGATGATCTATGCGCTGTTGCGTATCGGTCTGCCATTCATGATCGCCTGTTTCGTGGTGGGCGAGTTCGTCGCGCCACCGAGTCAGCACCTGGCCAAACAGATCAAACTAAAAGCCAAGAACGCGAATGTGAGTCTGAGCGAGTTTCGTTCAGGCGTGTGGGTGAAGGATGAGGGGAGCTTCGTCAATGTGAAGGCGGTGCTGCACGATACGACCTTGTTGGGCGTCAGCATCTATCAGTTCGACGAGCGCTATCAATTGCGCAGCATCACAGCGGCAGAACGTGCTTCCTACCAGAATGGGCAGCGTTGGGAGCTGACGGGCGTCAAGCAAACCAAATTCAGTGATACTGGGGCAACGGTCAACCAGTTGGGTG
>JBAYTV010000023.1:0-10682 GCA_041675405.1 Sideroxydans sp.
CCAGAACATCCCGCTGGAAAAGATACTGATCGAGACCGATTCACCGTATCTAGCACCGTCTCCTTACCGTGGAAAAACGAATCAACCAGCCTATGTGAAGCACGTTGCTGAAGAGATTGCCAAGCTGAGAAACATATCAGTAGATGAAGTGGGTGAAGCGACCAGTCATAACTTCAATCAACTGTTTCATTTGACGTAATCAGCTTTGCAGCACCGTTTCAGCCCCATCCAATTGTCGCATAATGTATATTATGTCAAACGCCATCAGCGAGAATTGGGCGGTCATCCTGCCGCTTTTCCTGCTTATCCTCTGGGCGATTCCACGCCATCATCACCACCCCAAAAAAGAGACGGTCAAACTGTCCGATTAGATCAGGAGGGTATTCATTGGGGATGATGCCGTGCTGTACGATGACGATCTGCTGTTCGGCGACCCGTCCGAGGTCGCCAACTTTCTCGGGGTGACTGCGCGCACCCTGCGCCGCTACAAAGCCAATCCAGAAGCGATGCCAGAGGCCGCCAAGCGTTTATTGCGCTTGCGGCTTGAGGGCGACCTACGTGCGGTCGGTGGGAACGCTTGGGAGGGTTTCTACTTGGGGCGCGATGGGAAGCTCTATGCCCCGATGTGGGAACGTGGCCTGTCGGCTGATGTGGTGAAGGGGATGTTCTTTACGATGCAGGAAGCGGCTGCGCTGCGGGTTCAAGTGCGCGATCTGCAAGCTCGCGTCGAGGCGTTGAAATCAGGTATTGATTATCTGCGTCAAGGTGGACGGGTTGCTGCGCTTCAACACCTTGGCGATCTCGCGCCCTTGCAGGTACGCCACCAAGGCCAAGGCCGCCGTACAGCATAGCAACAGGTATTGGGGACGGGTCATTGTCCGACCATGTTGTGGTGTTCGATGTGGCGATCTATCTTGCCTTCAGCTGAGTCCGCCGACTTCTGCGCATTCTCCGCCATCAATATCGCCCTTGTCAGGTCAGCTTTGATGCCCGCATAGACCCCCGCACCCGTTGCCACCGCCAAGATCAGGTTGAGCAATAGATCCCCGTTCATTTCTTACCCCGCACGATCATGGTGCGCTCACCGAACAGGTAGAACATGGCCACGCTGAACAGGGTGGTCGTGGCCTCATCCGTTGGATTGCTCACGAAGGCCGCCAACAACACCGCCACCACCAAAGGCCGTTGCAGCTTGCGCACCGCTTCCACCCACGGCACGGCCTGCCCTGCGCTGTCCGCCTCTTGCAGAATCTTGAACTGTTCCACATCCAGCCTGCGCAGCTCGATGACTTCGGCGATGTTGGTGGGTTTGACGGTATCGGGTGCGATGAAGCGTTGCACCAAGGCTTCGCCCGCTTTTACCAGTACGGGGGCGAAGGCTGCGAGGGCGGTGATGGGGTCGAACATCAGTATCCTTTCGGGTGGGTGATATCGAAGATCAGGCCGCCCAACGACGAGCCAGCGTCATAGAACGGATTCACAGCAGGATCGAGGGCGTTTGTAGTGACGGCATTCCCTGCACCTGACACGATGCCTACGGCAAGGTCTACCGCCCCGCCCCCGATATCTTTACCCATGCCCTTAGCGCCACGAAGCGCCAGCCATGCCAACGCCACGCCAGCAACGACCACGCCAGCAACTAGCATTGGATTGTTCTTTACGATGCCCGAAATACTCATGCCATCATCACCCCGTTGTTTAGTTGCGCCATGCTGTACGGCTGCGCGCCGTTCTCGTGCTTGATGATCGCCTCCACCAATGCGACCTTGTGCGTATTGACATTGATGATGGTGTCCGGTGTCACGCCGATGGCCTTGCTCACTGCTTGCGCATAAGCGTCGGTGTTGTTCTCACTGCTTGGCGCATAACGGCTGATGATCTTGCGCACGGTGTTCAATCCGTTCTTGGAATAGTAATTTCCGATGAGGATGGACAAGGCGCGGATGCCGTATTCCGGCGTGATGAACTGCACGAAGTTGGTGTCGGTCTGCGTAGGACTCATGCCCTGCCACCTGGCTGAACCGTGGCGGATGTTGCCCGGGTTGTTGTTGCGAATTCCTCGAGGTGTAAGCATGTCTTTAATGTCCTCTTTGCGTTGGTAGCCTAGCAGTGCCAGCGATGCCACAAGGCCAACCAATAGCCAGCCTGTGCGGGTCATAGTTCAGCCCATGCCAACTTGTTGAAGTTCGTCCCCGTGATTGAATACTGAGCACCCACCGGAACGATGAATGAGATAGGCATATACAACCCGCTTGCATTTCCGCATGTGAATGTTGTGGCGATACCACCAACAGAATAGGACAGCGTGCACGATGCAACGGTTGCTTGCCAGTGAGAGCGCACCTCTATCGGCTTGCCAGTGTTGTTGGTGTACACCGTGCCGGATTCCCTGTTTGCAGTCTGATCGACCCATGACTTATTGTAGAAAGACCCCGCCAATGCGTTGTCAGCAGACGCTTGCGCAGCAACAGCAGACGCTAGAACCGCTGCAAGCTGCGTGTGTGTGACACCGCCTTTGATCGCCATGTCTTAACCCTCGATCACTTCGACGTTGTTGGCGGTCGCGTCTGCTGTTTCCATGCACACGCTGATCGCGCCCGTGGGAACGTAGCCTTGGGGAACATAGCTTTGACCTGGCTGCAAGCGCAAACCAGAAGAGACACTCGCCGCCGTGCCATCGACACGCACACGCAACACTCCCGCCGCTGAGTTGTTCTGCACCTCGATAGACTTGCGCGCTGTGTTGGCTGCTGCTGCCACTTGTGCGGCGTTGGTCACGCTCTTGGCGGTCTGTGTGAATGTTCCTTGGTTGCCGATGATCTGGACGCTGCCCGTGGTGCGGTCGTATCCGCCATTCCCCTCGCCCACTACGATCTTGACGGCCTGAGTGGTTGCGCTGGTTAGCACCAATCCTTCGAAGCCATCGGATGGACGCGAAGAGAATCCAAACTCCATGTTTCTGGCGGTAGCAAACACTCCTTGGTTGCGCACGAACTCAACGTCAATCCCTGCCGTTGTCTCAAGCAGGTGGAAGTAGTTTCCGCCGACATAGATTGGAAGTGCTACGCCAGCCGTCAGGTTGATGGTGATGGTTCTCATTGTTTGTTACTCCATACAAGTAATGCGACCACGGCTAAAGCGGACACGCCAATGATCATCTTGGTGCGGTTGTCCATCTGGCCCGAGGCTTGCGCCTGAGTGCTGGAAATAAAATTCTGTGTTGATGCGATGCCGCCCAAAATGCCCGAGAGCGCATCCGATGTGGTGGAGAGCAAGCGCCCGTAGTTGTCGCTCGATGTCGCATTCGAAGCCATCACCACGTCGAACGCGCCTTTGATTGCGCCACCGTCCAATATGTTGGTCGTGTTGTTGCTGCCGCTGTTGGAGATAGCCGGACCGCTGTTCGAGTTCACAGATCCATCGACGTTATGACTGCCGATGCTGCTGTCGGTAGTTGATTGTTGTTGACTGTCTGAGTTAAAGCACATGTGCCGCCCTTGTCATTTTGATGTTCTGATCGTTTGCCTGTGTCACCACGAAGCCAAAGCGGTCACACAATAAGCGCCTGATCCTGTCGTCTTGAGTGTTCGCGTCGATGGTGCAGTGTCGGAACTGGTCGAGGCTCTTGCCGATGCAACCCACCACGCCGCGAGAGAACTGCGAGAAGGCCAACTGCATCAGGCCGCGCCCCGCTTCGCTTGGTTGGTATGTCAAAAAGCATCCAGCGTCTGGATACCGCATCACTACCCAACCGCGCTGCTCACCTTCCAGCACGTACACAGCCAGAGGGTGCGAAGGGTGCGGCGATCTGTTCAACACCTCAGAACAGAATGCCGCATCTTTCATTTTTTGAGCATCCGCACTGCGATCAATCCAGCGACCACTAAGCCGCCGATCAGCCACCAATTGGTCGGCGAAGTGTTGCCGCTGTTCGCGCCGTAGTAACGGCCACCGAACACGCCGCCGAAATCGCCCGCATTGTTGTTCTGAGTGAGTGCGGAGGATGCCGAGGATGTACCCCCCGACATGCCGCCACCTGAAGAGAAGCCCGGAATCATCCCGCGCCTACTTTCTCAAAGCGAAATAGCCAACCAGCGCCAACACCGCGACACCACCCACGACATACATCATCGGGATGCCAGCCACCGTGCCGCCGACTGGCTTGCCTTCGTCGTATTTAACGCCCGTTGCAGCGTCCACCGAAGTGGCCGGAGCAGGAGCAATCAAGGTCGAAGCTTGCGCCCCGATGATGCCCTGCGCCGTCTTGTTCAGGAAAGTGCCCCAATCTTCCATGGCGCACCCCCTTACAGGTTGCCCAAGCGGTCAAGGTACTCGATCACAACATAGCCGTTGTCGGCTGCACTGAAATCGAACAACCATTCAACCGATTGCGCTTTGCGGGTGTCGAAGGCGTTGCGAACGTTGCCGTCCAGAACGTAGTCGATGGTGTACATGTTCGTTTGTGGAACACGGCCATGACGCTTCTGTTCGTACTCATTGCGAGCTGTGGTGGACACATGGTTCTCGATGCCGTCTTCCTTCACCGTTGCGCCTGTCATGTTGCCGCCATGGAACACGTGAACGCGCTTGATGATGGCACCATTCACAAGGCCGAACGGGAAGTTCAAAGGCAACTGCCCTGCACTTGCCACGCTGAATCCATAACGGAGTTGTTTGCAGATCAAGCCAGCCAGCGGAGACACGGAGCCATCGCTGGCACGTTGCGGCGCTGCTTCATGTAAACGCGCTGTCAGAGTCGGCGCAGTCGCTGCACCGATATCGACTTCTGTGGTCAGAGACGCGATGCCTTGAGAGGTATCGAGTGCACCGATCATGCGGTCTACTTGATCCAAGCCGGTCAAGTCCTCGAACGCGATGTCCAAGAACGCCGCATCTGCTGTGATGCCACGGTATGCGTTGATTTTGTCGATCTGAGTGCCGGAACCTTCGAAGATGGCTTTGCCGTTCGCACGCAAACGGAACATGGTGATCAACGCCTTGGTGAACGTTGTGCCGCCGAGGTTCAACTGCATGTTGTTCAGCGTCTTGCCAACGGTGATCTGGTTGGTTGCTTGGTTGTTCGCCGCTACGTTGGCGAAGGGGAGAGAGTTACGTACGATTTTGCCGACGCTCATGGTGTCCCCCTTAAACCGACAGGTATTGGTTGACGAACGGAGTGTTGCGCGCCACGACCACACCCGCCACGCCCAATACGGCTGTCTTCACAGCGGCGTTCGGTGCGTAACGATATGCGGCGTAGAGAGCTGCGCCAGTGATTGCGAGTTTGATCAGTGCTGCTTTGTCCATTTGGTTTCACTCCAAAAAATTGGCTGGTATCTATCCAGCAAAATTGCCCGGTACTGCATGGAGTGAACTGTGAACAAATCTGTGATGGGGCGAAACGGGCGGTAACCGTTACGGTTACAGAAAATCGACTACTTCACGTATGTGATTTTTTTAGTGCGGAACTCTTTTTGGATGGCCTGATAGCCGCAAAGCGCGGCGACTTCCTGCATTGGAACGCCCAGATATTGGCTGGCGACTTTCTGATCAGGCGGATGTGGCAACTCGCCAACGTGCAGCCATGAGAGCGACCCAAGGAACGCCTTGTCCATCGATGCCGGACGCTGCGACAAGCCGAACACATACAAGCCGAAGCCACGCCCCATGAAGTTCACCAATCGCCAACCGTGCGGCGCATTCCCCGCTTGAGTGACGCTGTGCAACTCTTCCACCACGAACAGGATATTGCGAGAAGCGATGGCGATCTTGCATACCACCGAGAACGCATCCCGGTCTTTCTTCTCATCGAGGGTGGGCACGAAGACGATGTGGAACTTCCCCTTCGGCCCCGCCTTGTCCAAGATGCGCAACACTTCCATCGCGCTCGAGGTCACTATCGAGTTCGGATAAAAATCGGCGTATTTGTCTATCGCTTCTTTGGGCGACCAGATCAGGCTGCGGTTGGTGATGGCTGCGGGTAGCTTGCGGATGCGTTTCTTCAACACGGTCGATTTACCGCACCCGGTCACACCTATCACCGCCTCGAAGTTGGCGGCGTTGCTGTTGCCTTTGTCAGCCATCAGGCGCGTGGTTCTGCCGCAGGTCCATCGACCACAGGCGGCGCGATAACCTGCGGCGCTGCTGGCGTGGTTTCCGCTTCTGGCTTCTTGTCGTTGGATGCCATCCACGCATTGAAGCCGCGCATGGCCAACGGCATGGCAGCAAAGGCAAGTTTCACCCATGGGGATTTAATCCACTCGCCAACATCGACCTGATAATGGTTCAACAGATCCGCAACAGGTTCGTGCATGTCCAGCCACTCGGAGTCGGGTGCGTCTTTGAGGACAGGAAAAGCCATCGTTATGGCAGGACGGAGGACACCGAATAACATCGCCACTTCTGCCGTGCGGTCCTGCTGCACGACAGGCGGTGCCAGATCTTCCGGTGTTGGTTGTGGGGTAGGTGCTGATCCAGCATCCACCAAAGCGGCTTCACCCAATAGGGCGCTCAATTCTTGATTTTTTATCTCTTCGGTCATACCGCCCCCTCGATCAGCAAGCCGACACGCTTTGGCTTGGTGGGGGTTGGTGCGTCTTCGGTAGCATCCGCCTTAGCAGGTGCTACCGGAGAGGCACCCGCGCTAGGAATAGGCGCGGGTGCGGTGGTTCGTTTTCGGAGGTGAGGGTGTAAGGTGTAGAACTTCTCCACCCGGCGAGTCTTTCCGCCAACACGAAGCTGGCCATCACATTCAGTCTCACAGAATCCGAACGGCTCCCCGTTCTTGTCTTCCGTTACGCGCATGCCCTGCTTGTATCCACAGTGCGGACAATCGATCATCCCCAACAAATCACCTTTGGCCATCTTTCACCATCCCTTCTTTGAGATAACCCAAACACCCGCGCCGATGACTACTACGCATACACCCAACGCAATCAATTCAACACACACGAAACCAACACCAACACCAACACCAAATTCGAACGCTTCACGCATTTTTCACCATCCTTTCTAGTTCACTAATGCGGGCATCCTGCGCCGCGAGGTGCTGCTCTTGCTGTTGGAGATATACCAGCAACATCGTCCAAGCAATTTCTATTTGCGCAGCCTTGTCAGCCTTGCCAAAAATCGGCGCTGTTTTAATGGCTTGGCCTTGAATAAACATCTCTTTGATTGTTATTTTTTCGCTCATGCGTGAAATCTTAAGAAGCCGCCCAAACGATGCCATGCGTATCGGCCTCGTTCTGCGTAGGTGTCTGAGTGGGTATGCTTGCGCCCTGCTAGTTCATCCAGTAAAGCCGCGACACCTTCCGCGCCTTCGTCCTGTGCTACGCGCAACACCTCAAAGCGCGCATTGCGGCTCAACACAAGCCGCCATTGTTCGTGATCGAGTACCGTTACAAACTCGCGGTCGTCTGCTTCTTCCGCCGCGATCTGCTCGTCCGTCTTTTCTTCTTCCACGATCTGCAATGCCGCGCGCAACTTTGGCGACCAGAACAACTGCCGCTTTCCCTTGAACTGCTTGCCAAACTCTTGGAATAGTTTGCCCGCTTCGTTATCGCCGCGAACGTAATCAGCCAGAAGGGTAAAGGGGGTGCGACCGCCTAGCCGCTTGCCAACTTTGGCATATGCTTTTGTCAGTTCGTGCGATGCGCCCCAGGTGTTCTCTGTGATTAGCTTCGATGCCTCTGTCGCTTCATGCCCGAACTTCGCAACGTATTCGGCAGCATAGTCACCGTTCGAAACATCAAACGCCGCCTTCATCATGTCGTTGATCTGCGACCGATCTGCCAGATCAGCCTTAATCAGCGTTTCAATCCAAACCATCTGCAAGGTTTGCAGTTTGTCCAACTGCCCCTTGGATGCAAAAATCAGATCGTGCGTGTGAGGATGCCAGCCGTTCTCTTTGCCGTGGGTGACTTCCAGTGCGCGGATGCTACCCACCGCCCCCGCTTCGGACATGGTGCGCTTGTATGCACGGGAGTTTTTGAACTTGCGCAGTGCTGCGCTGAATTTTGCTAGGTTGTCTGCTAGTAACTGATGGTCGAGGTGCGGGAACGTGAGCGACATCAGGAACACTTCGCCCTTCTGCTTTGCCCATGCGTTGATCGCGCCCTGCAATTCCTGCCGCCTTTGCTCGGTGATGCGCGCCGCGCATATTGGGCAGTGCCACACGCTGCCGCACGTTGCCAGATTGCCGTAGGTTGCCCCAGTGGGTGACCTGTACACCGACACCCCCGCGCTGCTCATGGTGCTGCGCTGGCAATGTTCCACCCGCTGCCCCCTGAGTAATCCCTGCGCCGCCCGTTGTAGCTGAAACCGCGCCTTGCGCCCGATGTTGACCGCATCATCGTCCACTGCCTTTTTTGGTTTTGGTACTGACTTGGGAGCGTGTACAGTATTCGCAAAGATACCAAGAGAAGTGCGCACCGCGCCGCTGAGGTCTTGCCGTTGGTCTATTCCCATAGCGTTACGCTCCGAAATAACCGATGGAGAAGGCAGCCACCAACACCAAAGCGAAGCCACCCAACACCTGACGGACAAACACCACATGCATCAATATGCTTAGTCCACTCATGCTGCCCTCCGCTGCTCAAACTCAAGCGAAGTTGCCTCATGCCGTGCCATACCGAAATAGAACTCGGGGATGCCTTTGATGGCTAGGCCGTTTTCAGCGGCCAGCATGTTCAGGCGACGAACTGCGTCTTGGGCTTTGTTCAGCCCGTCTTGATAACGAGCCAGTGCTGTCAACTGGAAGTCGGTCAGGGGTTGATTCATGCTGCACCGCCAATCTCTCTAGCCAGTGCATCTGATGCCAAATAAACGAAAAGACAGGAATTGGATTTAATCGCCTGATCAAGAACTGACTGGCGGTAGGCCATCACGTGCCCGTTGTGCAGTCGCATCACGTTCATACCGCACCCCCTTCCGACACCTCCGCCACTTCGAACCATGAATCACGGAGCGAACACCACACCGCCCCTACGGCTGCGTCCAACTCCGCATTGCCATGGATACCAGCAACGGCTTCGAGTAACTGGCCAACCGAGTCGGATAGGGTATCGGTTACGGTAGGAGAAACGCCCTTGGCAATGATCTGCGCAAGGGCGTGGTCGAAACTGGTTCCTGTAACTGCTGCATGCTCCGCAACTGCGGCGATGGTCGAATCTTCGAGATGTGCTACTAAGCGATTTAGTGCCATTTTGCGTGCCCTCCGAGGCTGGTTTGGTGTTCCCCGTGCCGCTGCGCTGGAGGGTGCAGACGGGGGGGAACGGTGCGGACACTATCAGAGGGTGTTTGGTACTGTCAAGCCGTGAGGGGATTGACTATCAACCAACAGGGGTATGGAATACAGCCCATGCAGTAGGGTAACCGTTACCGTACTGGCGCTCTTGGAGGGGCAAACCATGAAAACAACTAAAGATTTTATCGAAATGCTGAAGGCCAAACACGGCCTAAAGTCAAATTACGCTGTAGCAAAACTGCTGAACCAAACCGACACCGCTGTCGCTCGATGGGCGCATGGAAAGAACTCTTTTTCTGATGAAACAGCGATGCAGTTCGCGGATCTGCTAGAACTCGACCCAGCTTATGTTGTTGCCTGCATGCACGCTGAACGCGCGAAGCTGGATGCAGAAAAGAAACTCTGGGAACGAATCGCCACCATGTCCATCGGTGTCACAGCAGCCGTGCTTTTCGCTATCGCCCTGCCCTACGCCGCATCCTATGAGATGGAGATTCCAGACTTCATTCCAGAGGCTCAGATTTCAGCCTTGTCAGAGCCACTGTATATTATGTCAAATGAAAAAAACAAACGAAAAGGCTCACAGGAATACTGTGAGCCTTTTGCATTTTGGTGGGAAGTACAAGTTTCGAACTTGTGACCTGTCGCGTGTGAGGCGACCGCTCTACCCCTGAGCTAACCTCCCAATTGAGTCCTCGAATTTAATCACGACCATCTCTGGCGGGTCAATTTCTTTGAAGGCATAACCATCTGTCGTAGAATGCGCGCCTTCGATTCAAGCCCCAACTTCAGGAAAGCAACATGACCGTCCGTACTCGTTTCGCACCCAGCCCAACTGGTTACCTTCATATTGGCGGCGCCCGTACCGCGCTCTTTTCTTGGGCCTATGCGCGCAAGCATGGCGGCACGTTCATCCTGCGTATCGAAGACACCGATGTCGAGCGTTCTACCCCCGAGGCGGTTCAAGCCATCTTGGACGGCATGAAATGGCTTGAATTGAACTACGACGAGGGGCCGTTCTACCAGATGCAGCGTATGGATCGCTATAAAGTAGTCATCCAGCAGATGATCGACGCCGGTCAGGCTTATTACTGTTACAGCAGTCCTGCCGAATTGGATGCCATGCGAGAAGCCCAACGTGCTGCAGGTGAAAAACCGCGTTATGACGGCAAATGGCGTCCTGAGTCTGGCAAGACTCTGCCGCCCGTTCCGGCCGATATCAAGCCAGTCGTACGTTTCAAGAACCCAACCGACGGCGTCGTTTCCTGGAAAGACATGGTCAAAGGCGTCATCGAATTCAGCAATACCGAGTTGGACGACCTCATTATTGCCCGTTCCGACGGCACCCCAACCTACAACTTCTGCGTCGTGGTGGACGACTTGGACCTGGGCATCACCCAAGTCATACGTGGCGACGACCACGTGAACAACACTCCGC
>JBAYTV010000024.1:0-10481 GCA_041675405.1 Sideroxydans sp.
ATCGACGGGATCATTGCGTGGCTAAATGAGGTTTGTTTCGCAGGGCATTCGTGCGCCGACCTTACGCTTGCCGAATGTATGCCCGCTGGCGCGCTTGTTGAAAATCAGGGAGGGGGTGGGGTAATTGCAGACGCATCCACGCCTTCTGCAACAGCGAGCACCTAGATCTGATGGATACAAGCGCAGAAGCCTCTGCACGAATAGCGCTATCGCTGGCGGCCGCATACCAGCGAGCAGGGCGCACCCTTGATGCGGCTGCGCAAAGGGAAATCGTGAGTGAGCTTTCTAGTCGCATGGATCGCAGCGCCGCTTTGCGTAGGCGTGACGATGCGTTACGGCGCGCATTCAATCTATTGGTGAGGTTGTTTGGTGAGGATGCTTCAGTGCGCATGCTGTCAGAGTCGCTGCAAAAGTTTGAAACTTCAGTTTGGCCAAACTGGCGCTGGTGTGCTCAACCGCCAGATGATGCCTCACCCCTTAGGCGCGAGTTATTCGATGCGTGCCAAGCGGCCAGCGCAGCACCAATCCCTAGCGGAGTGCTTAACCTTCCAGGCAAAAGGCAGCTCTACAGAGTAGTGACGTCGGCGTGTATGAATGTCACTTTGCCCGCCAGACAATGATCACACCACCCAACATCTATGGAGAATGATTATGTATAAATTTGTAAACCTCGGTGACTTTGCACAGCAAGTGCGGACATCCAAATTCGACACCCAAAGCAAGCGCAGCGTTTCGGTATTCGCAAGCTCAAACATCGCAGGTGACGGCGGCTACTCCGTACCAACGGAATTCCTTGATCAGATTTTTATGCGCTACTATAACGCTCTGCTTCCCTATTGCCAAGTTATCCCCGCAAGCTCTGGCAATATTTCCATCCCAACCGACGAAACAACCCCGTGGGCATCAAGCGGAATTATCGCCGAGTGGGATGATGAAGGCGGCGTGGCGGATCAGAAAAAACCAATCCTCTCACTTAGTGAACACACCCTAAGGAAGCTGCGCGTACTGATTCCCGCAACGGAGGAGCTTGTCTCTGACTCACGCGCGTTTGACGCATGGATACCAAAGGCAATGAATCGCGCGGTTACGTGGAAGATTAACGATGCCATTATCAACGGCATTGGTGCGGCGCGCCCCTTGGGGATCATGAATTCAGGCGCTCGCATTGAGGTAGCCAAAGTGACAAGCCAACAAGCTGGCACTATACAAGAGGGGAATATTCTCGCCATGTTGGAGCGCAGCCTCGATCCGCTTGCGTCAGTGTGGGTGATAAACCCGGGATGTTATGGACAAGTATCCAACCTTACATCTTTCGACTCTGGCATGGGCCGCTTGGCAGGTTTGCCAGTTATCGCTACGGACGCTTGTTCCCAGTTAGGCCAAGCCGGTGACATCATATTGGCAGATCTGAGCGGGTACCGTGTTGTATCAAAAGGCGCAGCGTTCGCCAATTCCGCGCACTTGTGGTTCGACCAAGACATGCACGCGTTTAAGCTGACGGTTCGAATTGATGGGCAGCCAATATTGCGCGCTCCAACCACACCTCCGAATAGCGGCACTACTCGCAGCCATTTCGTTTCCCTTGCCGAGCGTGTGTGACGATATGAAAAAATTGGACGATGAAATACTCGAACTTCTGCGCGAGAGAAATCTTGATGAAAAGCTGCTGGAGTCTCGGCAGCTTGACCGCGAAATTGAGAGAAACAATCTGATTCAAAAACTCGCCCAGCAATCTAAGGATGATGAAGAAAAAAGCAGGCGACTAGCCGCGCGTCGCATGAACCTTGAAGCTAAGTTGCGCACGGCCAGAGCAGAGGCAGAAGCAGCCAGTATTGGTCTGGATGAAATTGCAACAGACCAGGCGACTGTTGGCGTAAGCGCACAGAAACTTCGCGGCAAATTACGCTCGCTGGCGGACCCTAGAATTGAGCAAGCCCTATGCACTTTGAGACGGCTTGTTGATCGTGCTAGAGCTGGCTACAAAGGGCGAACCCGGCTTGTGCGCAAGGGCATCATGGGCGGCACTGTCGAAAAAGAAACCAACAATTCAATTGAGGTTGCAGATGCGGTTGGGCAAATAGAGACGGCAATGCGTAGCTTGGAAGATCTAAAGGAACAAAGCCGTCCTGCTGACTTGCAAAATCAAATAGAAAAGAATGTTGCACCCTGCTTAAACACAGTGAGGGCAATTGTCGGACTGTAAGTTGCTGGTCATCCTTTACGCTGAGAGAGCAAGCCCATAAGCGTTGGGGACCCCTTGGTATGGGCTTGTATGGAGCGGGTACTGGTTGCCCGTGATGCGCCTTCCAGGGCTGTGCGATCCATCACAGTGATACGGCGAAAAACGAAACGGCCCACTGCAAAGTGGGCCGTTTTTTATTCTTGAAGTGTATCCAAATGTGTACCCATTTTGCCGTGTATCCGAGCGTATGCACTGTGCCTATTGGGTTTCAATGTGTCTGTATTGCTGTTGCCCATGCAAACGAATAGAACGCCTATATTTTTTGTATTTTTCATTGGAATAAATTAAGTGAACGGTCTTTACCTTGCGATTTTAGCTATATTAATACATCAATGAATCATATGGTTACGTTTATATTTAATTATTTGGCAGTATATTTACCCTGCCCATCGTAGTAATTGACTATAACACTAGGTTATAGTCTAATTGGCACATCTCTTTTTTCACTTAGAAGGTAATTAACATGCAAATCCCAAATCGTGATGGTGACGGCTACCTCGTCGACATGAGTGATTGGACACCCGAAATCGGGCGTGCGATGGCTGAAGCAGATGGCTACGAATTGAATGACAAGAAGTGGGAGCACATCACCAAAGCCCGCGAGTTCTTCGAGGAATTCGGCTCTGTGCCGCCCATCCGCAAATTCGCCAAGCACATCGAAGAAGATCAAAAAGAGTTATTCGATCTGTGGATGACAGGCCCGATGAAGCCCATCACCAAGTACGGCGGCATGCCCAAACCGACTGGTTGCGTTTAAGCCTGCTGCACGAATATCAGAACCAAACCCCGGTAACAGACCAAGGAACATCATGAAAGTGACACCCGATAACGTTAGGGAATTCATCTTGCTCGGGCTTGAGTGCGAACACATCCACGTGGAGGGCGATGGTCGCCATTTCGACGCGGTGATCGTCAGTCAAGCCTTCGAAGGCAAGAGCCTATTGCAGCAACACAAGCTGGTGTATCAGGTACTCGGCGACAAGATGGAGAAGATCCACGCCTTGTCGATGAAGACACTCACACCGACACAATGGGCTGCATCAGCCTGAACAATTTGAATTTGGAGAAGACCAACATGGATCAGAACGCATTAGACAACATCAAACAAACCGTCACTTCTAACCCTGTCGTGCTTTATATGAAGGGCACTCCGCAATTTCCGCAATGCGGATTTTCTGGACGTGCTGCGCAAGTATTGAAGGCGTGCGGTGTAGAAAATTATGTCGCGGTGAATGTGTTCTCAGACCAAGAAGTCTATGACAACCTGCCCTTCTACGCAGACTTCCCCACCTTTCCACAGTTATACGTTGGAGGAGAGTTGATCGGCGGCTCTGACATCATGCTGGCCATGTATGAGCAAGGTGAATTACAGAAGCTGATTGCCAAAGCAGTCAGCCACTAGCCAAACCTTGCTCAAGCCCTCTTGAGCAAGGACCGCTTGCAGAAAAAGGTTCTGCGGATGCCCAAGGTAATCTCAGGGCAACTCATACCCAAAGCCGCGCATGATCGTAATGGCTTTAGGCACTTTCAGGAAAGCAAGGAAAGCATTCGACGCCACCTGATCTTTTGCGCCGGACAATAGCACCGCGCTCTGACGGATAGGCTTATGCATCTCGGACGGCACTAACCACCACGAACCCTCGATCACTTTCCCATCGCGCATGACCTGAGATAAAGCGATGAAAGCGATCTCGGCATTCTCAGTTGCGGCGAATTGGTAGGTCTGGGTGATGTTCTCACCCTTGACCAATTTTCCCTGCATCGCATTCCACATGACCAATCTCTCCAAAGTCTCTTTCGCCGCCACTCCATAGGGCGCAAGCCTAGGATCGGCAATAGCCAGCTTGGTGAAGTTGCCCTTGTTCAGCACTGCGCCTTTGTCATCCACAAAGCCGGACTGCGCACTCCACAACACCAACCTGCCTGTGGCATAGACGAAACGCGATCCGCCGACCGCGAATCCTTCTTGCACCAAACGCTTAGGAATCGCCTCATCCGCAGCAAGAAGCACGTCGAACGGTGCGCCACCTTTGATCTGAGAATAAAGCTTGCCGCTGGAGCCGAGGCTTACCTTCAGCGTGTGCCCGCTCTCCTTGTGAAACAGCGCCGCGATACGTTCCATGGGCGCGGCAAAATTCGATGCCACGGCTACAGCCACTTCGCCCGCACCTGCTGAAGTACACCACATCAACAATAAGAGGAAACGCATTCCGGACAACACATTCATTTTCGTATTCCTCACAGGATGTATTGATATTTCATGTGACTCAATATCTATCAATCTTAAAATCTAAGTTCTGGCGCACAACACACACCCTTTACTTTCTAATTGCATGAGCCGGACGGAACACCTTGCACTGTTTGGCATCGGATTCCAGATACGCCCCCTCGATGAGGTCTATGCAATAAGGCACGGCAGGGAACACCGCATTCAGACAGTCATCGATGGCCGAGGGCTTACCTGGCAGATTGATGATGAGGCTCTTGCCGCGTATGCCCGCTGTCTGGCGCGACAGGATCGCCGTCGGCACGAACTTGAGTGATGCGGCACGCATCAATTCACCGAATCCCGGCATCATCTTCTCGCACACCGCTTCGGTCGCCTCCGGCGTCACGTCGCGCAAGGCAGGGCCGGTGCCACCCGTGGTGACAACCAGTGAACATCCCTCGACATCGCACAACTCAATGAGCGTCTTTTCGATCAAGGCCTGCTCATCGGGAATCACGCGTGTCACCGCTTCCCACGGGCTGCTCAACACCCGCGTGAACCAGTCGCACATCGCGGGGCCTCCCTTGTCTTCATATTCGCCGCGACTGGCGCGGTCTGAGATGGTCACAAAACCGACACGTGCGCTGATCATCACTACTCCTTGAAATCCGCCAAGTCTTGGAATGCAGAGCCATCCAGCAGTTGCACCCTCACCTGTTCACCCGCCATCAATCCCTGGCTAGCCGAAGGCACGACCAACAATCCGTCCGCCTTGGCCATCGACGGTAATATCCCGCTGCCCTGTGCACCGGTCGAAGTCGCCGCATAACCGCCATCTTCACTGCGCAGCGTCACGCGCACGAATTCGGTACGCGAGTGTTTGTGTTTAATATCATGCGCCAATCGCGCCGCCACTGTGCGCCGATGCAAACGGGGGTAGCCCATCATGCGGCGCAACGCAGGTAATACGAACTGCTCGAAACAGACCATGCTGGAAACCGGATTGCCCGGCAAGCCGAAAACAAAAGCCTTATCAGTCGAACCGAACGCCATCGGGTGCCCCGGCTTCATGGACACGCGCCAGAATTTCATCTGTACGCCCAATGCTTCCAATGTCGGACGCACATAATCATGTACCCCGACCGATGTCCCACCGGAGACCAACAGTGCATCGTACTGCAAACCCGTTTGCAGGTGACGGCGCAACTCATCGGGATCGTCGCGCGCGATGCCTAGCAACACGGGCTGAATTCCCAGCGCCTGCACCTGCGCCATCAGGGCATAGCTGTTGGCATCCGGTATCTTGTTCGCATCGAAGGCATCGTTCAGTCCTTCCAACTCATCGCCCGTGGAAAGGATGGCCACGCGCGGCTGCCGATACACCTTGATGTTGGCAGCTTTCACCATCGCCAACATGCCGACCACCCCCGGCACGATCTCGGTTCCGGCAGCCAGCACCACCTCACCGTCGCGCATGCTCTCGCCGCGATATCGAATATCGTTTCCAATCTTCACGCTGCAATTGATCTGCACACGGCCATCAGACACGGCTTGCGTATCTTCGACACGCAGTACCGCATCCGCACCTTGCGGCAGTGGCGCACCTGTCATGATGCGTGCGCACTGCCCCGCTTGCACTATCTTGCTGGGCATGTCCCCCGCCTTGATGTCTTCTATCACTTCCAAGATCACCGGTGTATTCGCCACATCCGCACTGCGCAGCGCATAACCATCCATCGCCGACACATCGTAGGGAGGCTGGTCGCGATTGGCGCGGATATCCTGCGCCAACACTCGTCCCAGCGACTGCACTAACGCCACACTCTCCACACCCATCGTTCCAACCGCATCGATGATGATCTGCTGCGCTGCGCTTACTTTCAAATGCTTTTCCATCACTTCATTCCCTGTTGATTCATTACCGATGTTGCCTCTTCCGGCGTATCCAGATCGACGAAGCTGCGCGACTGCGAACCCGCGATCAGCAACTCATCCTCGCTGACATAACGCACCTGTAACTTGTCCAGCAACTCACGCAGGCTATGCTTGCCATCACCATTCAAACATTCGAGCACCGAGCCCGCACAACTCGCCGCATAGAACGCGGCCAACGGCTGCGGATAACCCTGCACCATCGGCACGACTGCCTGATGACCGCCTCTGAATCGCGCCAATCGCTCGATTACTGCCGGCTCGATGAAAGGCATGTCACACGCCAGCACGAACACCCAAGGCGTCTTCGCGCTCTGCAACCCGGCGGCCAATCCGGCCAATGGCCCGCGATGCGCTGGATCGTCACTGACTTGCAGTAACGAGATCTCAGCACGCGGTTGACGCACGCTGATGATGACCTCGCGGAACAGCGGCTGCACGATAATGATGACGTGTTGCAGCAGACTGCGCGCACCCAACAGCAGACTCGCCTTGTCCTGCCCCATGCGGCGAGAATCGCCACCCGTCAGGATGACTGCTGTGCAATCCGCAATCATCGCAAACCACCGCACAGTCCCCTCTCCCGCTGGGAGAGGGTTAGGGTGAGGGAGTCGCTCATGAATTCTGCCCTCACCCCTACCCTCTCCCGATGGGAGAGGGAGTTTGTTGCAGGATGAAGCGAGCGATACCTGAATAATCGTCCAGCGCGAAATGCGGCAGTTGCGGATAGACCTCATGCATATCGGTGACGATAGCGATCAGTCCGTCTTCCATAGTGCATCGCGCAGGCTTATCGAATTCACGGCGCAGCACTTCGATCTTCGCACCCGGCGCATGCGAGAAACCTTCAGCCAGCACCACATCCGCCTCGCCTAGGAAGCGCCGTGCCAGTTGTTCCGGCTCACGCTCCAGCGTCGCATCCGCCACCAGTTGCAACGTATCACGCGTCAGCAACATGCTCAACGCCGCACCCGCCTCTTTATGCCGATAGCTATCCTTGCCCGGTGTATCGAGTTCCACTTTGTGATGAGCATGCTTGATGGTGGCGACGCGCAGCCCCTGCTGTGACAACTCGCGAATGAGTTCGACCATCAGGGTGGTCTTGCCGCAACCTGAGTGGCCGACGATGGAGATGAGTTTTATTGGTTCGATTCTCGCGAGCAGCACACTAGCTAGTTCCTTTGCGGCAATAACAATAGACGAACTGCTGAACAGACCCGGCTGGTGTGTGATGGGCTTCTTTTTCATGCTCGACTAACAGGAAGGCTTCGCCGAATTCTGCATGCAGGGATTCCGGTTTGTATCGCACCACCGGCAGGCCGCTACATTTTTCAGGGCCATCCTCGCCGAAGGTGGCGATGATCACATGCCCGCCCGGCCGCACGGAACGCATGACACGTTCTACATAAGCATTGCGGTCCGCCGAGTCGGTCAAGAAATGGAACACAGCCCGGTCATGCCAGATGTCGAAACGGTGGGTAGGGAACTCCGCACGTGTGATGTCGCCTTCCATCCAATGCACCGCATCGGCATGTTCCCCCAAACGCTGCTTGGCTACCGAGAGCGCCGCCGCGGACAGGTCGAGCACGGTCAGGTCGGTATAACCTTCCGCTGCCAGTTCATCCACCAGTATCGACGCGCCCCCACCGACATCGATAATGGCAGCATCTTTGTCCAAGCCTGTTTTATGGATCAATCTCAGAGACTGATCGGCATGTTCCTGAAACCAACTGACCGAATCAGAAGGCTTTGTGGTGTAGACCTGCTCCCAATGCTGTTTACGATCCATGACTCAATCTCCCTAGCCAACAAAACCACTATGGATGCGGCGTTACCCAAGCATCTCCCTGCGGCGTGATCTCTTTTTTCCAAATTGGCACGCGTTGTTTCAGTTCGTCAATCATCCAGCGGCAGGCATCGAATGCAGCGGCACGATGTTCTGCACCCGCCACGATGAGGACGATGTTATCTCCCGCTTTGACCGTGGCGACGCGATGTACGATGCGCGCATCCAGCAGTCCGAATCTGGCGATGGCTTCCTCGCGCAGCGTGCGCATCTCGGTCAGCGCCATGCTGCCGTAAGCTTCGAAGCTGATCTCGCTCACGTTGTGCCCTTCGGAGAAATCGCGCGCGCAGCCGAGGAAGGTGGCGATACCGCCGATGCGTTGCGAACTGGCTTTCAGCGCTGCGTTCTCTGCGTCCAGAGAGAAATCTTCTATTTGAATACGCACAGGTTCACTCATCTTAACCACCACTGAATTTAGCCATGAGCGCGATCTCGTCGTTATCGTTGAGCGGCGTCTGCTTATCGCGCACTTGAATCTGATTGACGGCAATGAAGCTGACGATACTGAGCGCGCCGGGATGCTGCATGCCAACCTTGTGAATGATGTCGTGCAGAGTCATCCCCGCTGTGTAGTCGAACTGCATCTCGTGTGTCTGCACACGAGATGCCACCGGCCCGAAGAACAGCACGCGTATCATTTTGCTTCACCACGTTTCCACACACCGCTCTTGCCACCACGTTTCTCTTCCAACTGCACATGCTCGATGCGCATACCTCGGTCAATCGCTTTGCACATGTCGTATATGGTGAGCAGGGCCACGTTGGCCGCACACAAGGCTTCCATCTCGATACCGGTCTGTCCTACACAAGTGGCGGTTACCACAGCTTTGATGCCCACACAGCCCTGTGCATCTGGCTCGATGATCTCGCTAAACACCACGTCAACTCCGCTCAACGCAATGGAGTGGCACATGGGGATGATGTCGGGGGTGTGCTTTGCGGCCATCACTGCCCCCACATCGGCCACAGTCAGCACATCGCCTTTGGCGATGCGGCCTGAGCGGATGCGCTCCAAGGTGGCCATCTGCATACGCAAGATGCCGCTGGCGATGGCGACACGCTGCGTCTCGGGTTTGTCCGACACGTCCACCATACGGGCACGTCCGGATTCGGAAAAATGGGTTAACTCATCAGACATATCGTATCAACCTCCGGTCTTGGACATCACGCGGATGATCTTACCCGGTTGCTCACGAAATTCATGGCGCTCAGGTTTCATTTCGATGGCACTACGAATTGCCGCATCCAACCCGTCATCACTGATACCGTCGCGCAACAGTGGTCGCAAAGAAAATTGATTCTCTTGCCCCAGACAAAGATAGAGTGTGCCATCAACCGACAGGCGCACACGATTACAGGTCTCGCAAAAATGTTGCGACATCGGCGTGATGAAACCGATGCTACCCTTCCCATCGGGCGTAACCAAATAACGCGCTGGACCACCGCCGCGCACAAGACCGTCCACCAGGCCAAAACGTGCTTGCAGGCGCTGACGGATAGGTTGCAGATCGACATAGCCTGAATTGCGGCCCGTCTCTCCCATCGGCATGGTCTCGATTAGACGCAATACGAAGCCATGATTGAAACAGTATTCCGCCATCGCCTCTATCTCGTCTTCGTTCACGCCCGCCATCACCACCATGTTGATCTTGATCGGCTCGAAACCGCATTGCTTTGCGACCAGCAAACCATCCAGTATCTGCGCCAGCGCATCGCGCCGGGTGATGCTATGCAATCGCTCTGCGCATAAAGAATCGAGACTAACATTGAGTCGTGTGATACCCGCCGCTTTGAGTTCTGTCGCATGGCGCGCCAACTGTGTGCCGTTGGTACTGAGTGACATATCCGTCACGCCCGGTAGTCGCGCAAGTCGCGTAGCCAGACCGCTCAAGTCACGGCGCAATAAAGGCTCGCCCCCAGTGATGCGGAAGCGTGAGGTCCCCATGCGTGCAAAGGCCGCGACAACACGCTCGATTTCGGCGAACGTCAACCAGTCCTGAGGCTCTTCGTAATCGCTGAATCCCTGCGGCATGCAATAACTGCAACGCATGTCGCAACGATCCGTGACCGACAACCTGAGATAGTCGATGCGGCGACCGAAGCGATCCTGCAAGGGCGAGAGCTGCGTCATCGGACTAAGTGTTTTGCACGACGATCTTGGGGAAAGCCGCACTGTGATCCTGAGCCATATCAGCGATCTTCACCGCCACGCGGCGGGCGATCTGCTTATAGACTTTGCTGAGGTTGCTATC